>NZ_JANMZH010000701.1:0-8505 GCF_031383065.1 Microcoleus sp. OTE_8_concoct_300
AGTTGTCAGTCGGGATTTGGTGGGCCTAAGTCGTCAGGCAAATCGTTAAGCGTTTTTCCCAAAGCTTTGCAAAGAGCTTTCATTTGAGCAATGGTCAGTTCGGGTTCGTCTAGCCCTCGTTCCCATTTGCTAATGGCTTGCTGAGTTAGGGTTTTTGTGCGGGTTTTGTCGGGAATTTGTTTGGCTAAGGCGGATTGCGATAAACCAACAGCCTCCCGCAAGATTTGCAGTGCTGGTATATCTTTCGACTCTTGAGTTTGTTTCTTTCTGGGCATATCATAGCAAATTCACAACCAAAGTTGTTGACAAATAGATAAAATACAACTAAGGTTGTTTAAGATAGAGACAACACAAAGGCGGCTCCTTTAGCCGGACGGTGGAAACGCTTTGGTTTAGCGAGCTGCCTTATTTGTAGTTTCTACCCATTATGCCTGCATAGCCTTAGTATTTTCAGGGCTTGGGTGCATGACTCAAGCCCTTTTCCCTAGACTTTTCCGAACCCCTGCGGGTTAGTTATCGTTAGGCGAGGGCGATCGACTTGGTAAGTCATCGGGAATTTTAGTTACATCTAATCCTAAAAGCTCAAACATAGTTTTTAGAGAAACCTGGTACAGGTTAGCCAGTGCAGCTACGTTTTCAACAGTTGGCATGGACTTTCCTGATTCCCAGTCAGCTTGCATCCGCTCAGAAACGCCGATATGTTGTTTGACTTGAGGGCGGGTTAGGCCAGCTTGTTCTCTGAGAAGCCTTAATGGAGACTTGTCCTTTTCTTGCAAATTTTCTTCCACAGTGCATGAAGTTTGTTTCATGAAGCGAACCTCTTGACATGGTTGTTTAGATGAAGTAGACTTCATGTATAGCGACCAAACAAAGGCCCCCTGGCGAGCCTACTTTCGTCAAAATGCAGGTTTGAAAGACCGCCTTATTTTTAGTGTCTATCAATTGTGCCTGCATACCCAAGCGTATGTTCCGGGCAAGGGCGCATACCTTAAGCCCCTTTCCCTCAACGCCGAGAAGGAGGTGCCATGTAAAAGGTCGATCGACCTCACAGCACAGTCCAACTCAAAATTGTATCAAAGATCCAGACCAAAACATCTACTTTGCGATCGCACAACTTCCGTGGTATCGTTCCATTTCTCGAACCATTCCAGATCATGCCCACATCCATTGACAACTTCTACCTAGGCGATGTCGCCTCCAACTTTCACTTTGCAGGCCCGCTGCTAGACTTTGAAGAAGAAATCCAGAATCAATCTCCCTTTCACGATTTAGACTACCTGACAGGCGAAATTAAAAGGGGATTCCTAGACTACGTGCGTCAAGGAATCATGCTGGACGCCATCCGAAAACTGCGATTGTACAAAGACAAATTCAAAACTTTTAAAAGTTACTGCGAACAAGCATTAGGCAGGCAGTATTTTTACTGCACGCAAATCATCAAATCAGCGAGCATTTGCCTGCGCTTAATTAAAGCAGGATTTGAGATTTTGCCGAGCTGCGTTGCTCAAGTTGTCCCTTTGTTCAAACACGCAATCACCGACCAATACGGCGACAGTCCTTTACAGGAAAAGTGGCAAGAAGTGGTGGATGTCATACCCAAAGAAAGGATTACCGCAGTAACTATTGCCGAAACAGTTGACAACAATCCCAACCTCCGGCTCAAACAAATTCGGATTAAAACCGACACTTACGCCCTTTTAACGAAAAAAGCAGCCGCAGCCGGACTGTCTATTTCGGAATTTTTGGCAAGGTTGGTTGACGAATACAATCCCAGAAATTTAGAGCAGCCAGCGGAACATACTCCCGAACAAGAGGAGATTTTAGACCAATTAGACGCGGAGTTTAAGAAGCCGGCAACGGGACAGGCTTCAACTTCTGCCCAAGGCAAAGTTAAGTCTAAAGGTTTTGGATTGAAAGTTGAGCCGAAAGGTGGTAAAACAGAAGTTAAAGCTAAAAGTTTGAAAGGGGAAGTTAAGGCGAAAAGTTCGGAAGGTGCAGTTAAGTTGAAAAATCGGCAAACAGAAATCCAAGCCGAGAAACAGTCGAATTCATTTAATCAGAAAAATCATGAAGTCATCTGCTCAAAATCCAATCATGCGTCAACTGAAATTAATGGAGGTTCAACTGAACGAAATTCAGTGCCACCTTATTAAAGCCACTGTGTTGAATTGGTGGCAAATAGTTTTGCCTGACGGTCAGAAGATTGCGATCGAGCACGCGGGCGGCGGACACTGGATTTTTCGGGCTAACGGGCTTGAGAAATCTCATCCAGAAGTGCGGCTAGCGGTGTTAAGGGCGATCGCCCAAGGCTGTCGCAGGTAAGTTATCAGGGGGTTTTTCCCTTTAAATCTGTTAGCATCGGAATTATTCCTATCTCTCTTCTCTGCATCTGCGTTAATCAGCGTCAATCCCTTGTCATCTGCGGTCCCAGAAATTCTCTTTTTTTAACCGCAGATGAGGGCAGATGCAACACAGATTAACGCAGATGAATTCTCTCAATTTGAGGAAGCATTTGCTCAATTGTCTCCACTAACGTTTCAGGATCGACAGGCTTGGGAAGATGCCTTTGAAATCCGGCTGCTAGTGCTTGCTGTTGATTTGTCTCACCTGCATACGCAGTGAGAGCGATCGCGGGAATCTGTCCTCCCTCCTCTGTCGATAGTTGTCTGACTTTATGAATCAACTTATAGCCATCAATTTGTGGCATTCCAATATCAGCAATCAAAATATCTGGCTTAATTTTAGTGAGTTGTTGTAGCGCATCAGTTGCTGAAGATACAGAGATAACGGTGGCTCCCGCTTGCTCCAAAATACATTGAACTAAATCTAAATTGTCTACTTCGTCATCAACTGCCAGGATAAATAATCTAGCCAAGGGTGAAGTGTGAGCATTGAGTAATAGATTGTCCTTCTGCTCGCTGTTTGCATCATTGCTGCTGGCTAATAAGGGAAGTGTGACAGTAAATGTTGCTCCCTGTCCTTCTCCAAAACTTTCGGCTTTGACAATTCCACCATGTAGCTCAACGATGTGACGCACGATCGCTAATCCCAGCCCTAACCCACCAAAGCTTCTCGTAATACTGCTATCGGCTTGTCGAAATGTGTCAAAGACATAGGGAATAAATTCTGGCTTAATCCCTTTCCCTGTATCCCTGACTTGAATTTTAGCACAGGAATTAATCGTTTTTAGCTCAACTTCAACTCGACCTCCAGTTGGGGTGAACTTAATGGCATTGGTGAGCAAATTCCAGACAACCTGTTGCAATCGGGTAGCATCTCCTAACACATCGCCCACATTGGGTTCTAGCTGAGTTTGAATTTGAATGTTTTTCGCTTCGGCGGCTAAATGAACTGTTTCGATCGCTGCTTTAAGAGTTGTTTTCAAATTAATAGGAGTAGAGATCAAACTCAGCTTGCCTTGCAGAATGCGAGAAATATCCAGCAAGTCCTCAATCAGTTGAACTTGCAACTCGGCGTTGCGTTCAATTGTTTCCAGAGCTACCGCCGTCTTGCCAGAATCCAGGGTTCCCCTTCGCAGCAGCCGAGTCCAACCCAGAATCGGGTTCAGCGGAGTTCGCAATTCGTGCGACAAGACAGCTAAGAACTCATCTTTAATTCGGTTAGCTGCTTCGAATTGTGCCCGTGCTTGCGATTCTGACTCGTAGAGCCGTGCTCGGTCGATCGACTGCGCCGACTGCTGTGCCAGTGCCAAAACGAAAGCCCGATCGCTCTCGGAAAGTCGGGGAACTGTCGCAAAACTCAGCGACAGTCCACCAACGGCTTGTCCTTCAATCAGTAATGGCACTGAAATCCAGGCTTGGGAACCAACCTTGGCATAAGCTTGGGCTAAATCAGGATAACGGGCAATTCGGTTTTCGATGGTTTCTAGCCAAACAGGTTGCCCACTTCGCACGGCTTCTGCCAGAGGATAGGGTGCATGAATCGAAAAACTGCGCTGAAATTCTCCTACGTGCTCATACCCGATCGCTTGAATAATCTCGAGTTCGCTTGCCTCCTGGTTTAATACCGCAACCAAACCACAACTTGCTCCCAGTGCGGACATTCCCTGTTCAATAATGACCTGAGCCACTTGAGCCGAGGTTAGCGATTCAGACAAAGCTGTCATCACCGCCAGCAGTCTAGCCGTCCGGTTAGCAGCGAGTTCGGCGGCTAATTTCGCTTGTTGTGTTTCATTATAGAGACGAGCATTATCAATGGCGATCGCTGCTCGCTGAGCCAAATCTTCAGCCAAGGGAATGTCTTCCAGGCGATAGTGGCGATCGGACTCAGTAAACACAAAGGTAATGCTACCCAATACCCGCCCGCGTGCCTGTAGCGGTGCAATGATGCAGGACTTTAACCCAACTCCACGTAAGATTTCCAGGTATTCAGCATTTGACACTGTGGCAACTAACTGTTCATCTGTAATCTCAATCCCAATTTCAACCTGTCCTGTTTGTATGACTTTAGCAATGCCATACCCATCATCGAGATGTCTGGGAAAGCGTTGAGCCAACTCCCAGCCAAACTTCACTTTTTCAGGATCGGAATGAGCCACTGCCACCCGACCAATTGTGCGATCGTCATTCAGCAGATCAACACTACACCAATCTGCAAAATAAGGAACTGCCAGCTTTGCAACGCTTTGGAGAGTTTGTTCATACTCTAGTGAAGAGGAAAGGACAGCACTCACTTGGGCTAAAAATGCTGATTGTTGTTGAGAATTCTCTGCTACAGCACGGGCTGCCTGTTCTTGAACAAGCTGTACTCGTTCGTCTTCGGTTTGCTTGCGTTCAGTAATGTCGCTGAAAGCAGCAATGATATTGATAATTTGTCCCTCTGCGTCAAACAAAGGGGAAGCATTGATCGAGAGAATCCTGCGAGTTCCATCGGTATGGCTAATGCCATGTTCTATACCATAAACAGGCTTACCTGTTTGCATCACCCTCGCAAACGGCAGTTCCTCTTCTGGGAAAGGATGACCCTCCACGGTTGTAATGAACCAGGATGGATCGTTATAGCCTCGCTCCACAATGTCGCTGCGAGTCAATCTTAAAATCCTCTCTGCTGCCCTATTTGCCACTCTAATCTGTCCGGTAGAATCTAGAATAGTGATGCCATCAGGAATAGTTTGGAAGATGCTCGATAATTGCGCTTCGCCCTCACGCAGAGCAGTTTCTGCCTGCTGGCGCTGTGTAATGTCGTGCATCACCACAACTGCACCCTGTTTTTCGCCGTTTGCGGCAATAATTGCCTGTCCAGTTGCTAACAGCATTCGCGCAGTTCCCTGCTGCGGAACAATCATCATTTCCACATCACGAACGTTCTGTCCTTGCAATGCCTGAAACAGGGGAATATCCTCTGTATTCATTGGTGTTTTGCCGTCAGGCAAATACAAGTTATAATACTGGGCCCATTGCTCCGGTGGAACTGGCTGCTGAGGTACTCCATGAAAATCTTTAGCTGCTTGGTTAAATACCGTCAATATGCCCTCGGCATCGCAAGCTACAATTCCAGCTTGAACGTTGTTTAGAATTGCCTTCAAAAAGTCCTGTTTTTTCTGAAGAGTGGCTTCCACCTGCTGGCACTTGGCGATTTCGGCTTTCAGTTGCCGATCGGCTTGAGATGTTTCAGTAGTATCTTGGAAGTAAAGAAGTAACCCATCTTCACTCTTGATGAGGCGAATTCTCAACCACTTGTTGAGTGAGGGGTAGTGTTCTTCAAACTCGATCTCCGTTTGCGTTGTGATCGCTCGATGAAAATGCTGATATAGCTCAGAGGTAAGATCGACAGCAAATACTGTCCATATCGTTTTACCAATTAGGTGTTGCCGCTTCCTGTTTAAAAGCTGCTCTGCTTTATGGTTGACATAGGTGCAGTGCCACTCTGAATTAATAGAAATGAAGGCCTCAGCCATGTGATCTACGATCACCCCAAATCGTGCTTCGAGTGCTTGGCAGTCCGTACATAGCTCTTGAGGAAAATTTACAGTAAGCTCTTCTCGAGGATTCAAAGAGTTTGTACCTTCTACATTCATTACGGTTCGTCCTGCCTATTTACCTATTATGCCAGCTATTGTTAGGGAATCAAGATATACAGGACTTACGCAGAGCTCCCCCTAGCCCCCTAAAAAAGGTGGACTTTGACTGTTCTCCCCCTAAAAAAGGGGGACTAGGGGGGCTTGAGGTTTTAGGCTTTTGGTGCGTAAGTCCTAATATATAGTATGCCCAAAACCTCAGCCATTCAGTTTTTAAGCAAACGGGCGATCGCAACTCATGGGAGAACACCGCTAAAAATTCGTCTTTAATCCGGTTAGTGGCTTCTGCTTCCGATCATGCAACGTGATCGCCTTCTAATCGTTAGTCGATCGCCAGAATCCCTACTTTTTCCCTGAATGTTCCCTTTGCTGTAATGTTTTTCCCGCCGGGGGATAAGAAGTATCAGGGGTTGTGGCCCACTGGCGGACTCGAATTCTATGCCGGATCGCTGCAGGGCTGGTGGGATTGGCTGAAGCTGTTACAACAATGGCACTTTGCTCTTGCTGGTGTTGCGCTGGTGTTGGTGTTAGGAGGGGTGCGGTGCGATCGCAGGTAAGAGTCATGAGTCATGAGCCCCCACTCGTCAGTCCTCAGTCATCAGTCGTCAGTCATCAGTCCCGATCAGTCAGAAATATCGGCTACAAACTCGAACAGATTGGATTTGACCACAACTGCAAATTTAACAGAACTGCGATCGCCTGCAATTTGGCAGCAGTTCGAGAATGGTTCAAGTCGATCGAGCAAAGCGCAGGCAAGTGCAGCATCATCACTCTGACTGCAATCGACCTTGATCCCTCTTTTGTCACTTCCGGGGTAGTATAAAGCTAAACCACAACCAAATCCATCACTAATCGAGGGTCAGGAACCTCAGCTATCAGGCATGAGGCTTGAAGGAGAAATCTAACAAGCCGTTCCCCTAGGGCCTCAGTCTTAACAGACTACGTTTTTTGAGTCACGATACCCGCTTGATGCGTAGCTAGTCCCTTGCTCTATCGTTGAGAGTTAAACAGTTCGGTATGTCACGCTCAACAGTTCTTTGGGCCGGCGCAAGCTCATTAAACATTGGCGAAGTACAGACGACCTGGCAGGTCGTCTCTTCTACTCCGAAAAGAGATTGAGGCAACCATACCTCACGCTTTGGGGCAACCATACCCCTCCACCCCGCGAGGGGATTCAATTCAATGTAAAGCCGTCCTAAAAGGACGGGGTTTCAACCCTCCGCTACGCTGCGCCCATAGTTCTGATGAAAAAGGGTAGATTAATCATCGCTCAAAGATGTCACTCTACCATTGTTGAAGACTTATAAAATTTACCCCACGATCTAAATCCCTCGTGGCAAAAGCTCGATCGCTCGTGACAAAAGCTCTGGCAGACATTGGAGAAAAACAGCATCTGTGGAACCTGCTATATTTTTGAAATTTACCCAGGTTTTTTTTCCGTCAAATTAAGAGTGGATAAAAGAGCGATCGACCTACCATTATTTGAGGATATAGCAATCCTAAATCATTTGTTAATTTCTTACTCCCGGACCGCGGCTTCGGGGAGGGCTGGGGTGGGGTAAAAAATTTATGACTCCTGCAAGGATTGCTATAGATCAGCATGGTAACACCACCCCGTCAAGTTTTACCAACCCTCAAGTTCATCGATGACTATTGCCAAAACTATCAACACCTCTTCACAGAAGTTAGAAATTACGAATCCTTTAAGTTGCTCCATTTAGGATTGTTATCAGAATATAGCGATCCTAAATCATTTGTGAATTTCTTACTCCCTCCCCGAACTCGCGGGGAGGGCTGGGGTGGGGTAAAAAAATTACGACTCATTTAGGATTGCTATAATAGAGTAAATCCTTACCAAAAATAGCCAGAGTAGTTGGGTTACCCAATAGCCAATCATTACATCATTTTTTGCAAAATGCCATCTGGGATAGCAAAGCTTTAACAGCCACCAGATCAAACTTTATCCATAATTTAATCGGCGAGCAAGAAATGATTCTGTGTATTGATGAAACCGGAGATGTCAAAAAAGGTAAAGCCACTGATTATGTATCCAAAGTGCGATTCGTTTAACCTAAAATGAGCTGAAAAGCTTATGGGACGGTTAGCCTAGCTGCTCAGGCAGTTAGTGACAACTGATTACATTTATAGGTGAGGCTCAGTGAGTCAAGTCCTATCCTCCAAGTGCAGGAGTGAAAGCATAACCCCTAGTCTGATTGGGTAGCAACCAACAAACTAAAGCGGGGTTAAAAGGTAGAACTACTAGAAGCCGAATCTGGTAACTATCGAGCAAGAAGTCCATGTGTAGCGAAAGCAAAGATGTGTCCGAACCGGCGTTGCTGAGTTAGAGTATGAATAGGAGGAATAATTTATGCAATGTCCAGAATGTAAATCAACCCATATCCGTAAAAACGGCAAGAAAAAAGGAAAACAGAATCACATTTGTGTCCAATGTGGTCGTCAATTCATCA
>NZ_JANMZH010000737.1:0-2159 GCF_031383065.1 Microcoleus sp. OTE_8_concoct_300
AATCAACGATAATATTATTTTGGGCATCCAGATTGACTGTGGGAATGATGGGATTAACTGGATTTGTGGCGACAGGATTAACAGTTATTGCCCTTGTGTTGATGTCCTGTCCCGCTACAATTCTGACATCTCCAGAAGTAGCGATCGCCTCCGTAGCGACACTCCCCGTACTGCTGCTAGCATTGACACTTGCAGCGTTGAGATTGCCTACCTTTAAGTCCCTAGAAGCTGTCAAACTGATATTTTCACTTACAGTTATTGCCCGTGTATTGATGTCCTGTCCCGCTACAATTTTGACATCTCCAGAAGTAGCGATCGCACCCGTAACGACACTCCCCGTAATGCTGGTAGCATTATTGACACTTGCAGCGTTGAGATTGCCTACCGTTAAGTCCCTAAAAGCTCTCAAACTGATATTTTCACTTGCTGTAATATTGACTGGTGCAGTATTGAAGACTATAATATTCGGGTCGCTCAAAACTCCCAGTTCCCCGGAGATACTGACAATATCAACATTAGATCCCTGCAAATTCCCAAAATTCACATCGCCAAAAGCACTGAGTTGGATCGCCCCGGAAGTCCCAGTATCGATCGACCTCGTTTCTATATTGCCCCCACCAGTAATCAGACTAATACTGCCGTTGATATCAGCACGAGAAATGTCATTTGTCAATATAATATTGTTGAGAGCTTGAATATCAATAGTCGAGTTGGATATCAATCTGCCCCCCACTATCACTGACCCTTCGCTGCTTTCGAGATCAATTAGACCGCCGTTAATATCTCTAGTTAAGATATTTCCCAGGGCTGACAAAATCACCGGTCCGCCTGCAGAAATATTGTCAACAGAAATCAAATTGTTCGATAATGATGAATCTATAAATATTGCATCTTCACCTAAACCGTCAGTACCAGGATTAGGAGGATTTTTCAGATTTGCCACTCCCGCCCGCAGAATTAAAGCCGGACTGCTTGTTAAAGTAGCAATATCCGGATCATCACTCACATTTCCAATACCCAATGAAATATCGGGACCCGTAATTGTAATCTCGTCGGCAACAATACTCCCCTTCGCCTCCACTTTCAGCGAAACACCAGTATAATCTCCAAAAAAAACATCTCCTTCGGAACTGATAATCGGGTCAAATAAACTCACAAAATTTCCCGGCATTCCCGACAGATTCCGCACCGAAAAATTGCTCCCCGAAACAAAGTGAGAATCCCCCGAAATAACACCGTTGCTAACCAAACTCAAATTGCCGCCGCTTTGGAATTGTGCGGGAAGAGACAAGGCGCCGATCGCGTTTTGAGTGAGAATATCAATAGTGCGATCGCCCTGAATGTATAAATTCCCCCCAGCCATCGCCAAAAAAGGATTCTGGGCGCTGTCCCTGACCCGCACCGCATCGGAGCCCAGCAAACTCAAATCCCCCATAGTTTGCAGCCTAGCGCCCGCTAACGTGAGATTTCCCGCAGCCCATAAATTCGCACTTCCGGCATTCAACTGCCCAAGCCCAGAAATATTAGCAGAAATTGCCACATCCCCAGAATTAACCTGCAAACCCGAACCCACAAGCCGCACAGAACCGTCATCCGCAACCGCAACACCCGCCGCCTGATTTTGACCCGTACCTGTCAGCAACTGCGGCAAAGAAACAGGATTCAAAGTCTGTTGAGAATTGCCCGGATTCCCGCCAGTTGCTATTTCCAAACTCAACAAATGCCCCGGTTGACTAATCCGCAAAACCTGAGAGCCCGGAACCGCAGCAACAGTAATTTGCCCGCCCGGGGCCGACAACTGCCCCGTACTAACAACCGTACCGCCAAGCAAAGCCAAATTTTGCCCCGGAGTCACAGCTAAATTGCCAGCATTAACAATACTGCCCGGTACACCCGCACCAAAAGAAAAAGCACTTGGCGTACCAACCAAAGCGCTAAAATTATTTGTACCCGCAGCATTAAACAAATTAGAACCAAAACCGACACCAGTAGCAGTAGTAGCAGTAAAAGCCGCCGGCACATTCAAACTCGCGTTCGGGCCAAACACAATCCCCGCAGGATTAATTAGAAAAAGATTAGAATTGCCGCCCGTGACAGTAATTAAACCGTTAATTAGCGAAGCGTCCCCGCCAGCAATTCGAGCTAATATATTTTGAATA
>NZ_JANMZH010000769.1:0-1096 GCF_031383065.1 Microcoleus sp. OTE_8_concoct_300
CTCAACCATTCTGCGAGACTAGGAGGAAGTTGAGCATTTAGCCAGAAAATCATACAGCAATCCTCGGAAAGTCAATTCGGAGTGCAGCAAACAGCAAGCAAGCTTGAATATCTTCAGGTTCTAAATCGGGAAAATCTGCCAAAATTTCACTGGCAGGCACATTATCTGCTAGAGTTTCCAGAATATCGCTAACTCGAATTCTCATGCCTCGGATACAGGGGCGGCCTCCACATTTACCCGGAGTTTGAGTAATGCGATCGAGTAAAGCAGCTTTGTCTAGCATAAGTCTTACCTAGAGAAAGTCATTATTTTAGGAATTTAAACTGTCTCCCCACTACTTGCTTGAGGCATCGCTTCAATCAGCGCCCGAAGCACCTTGTTTACTGCCTCCGGTGTTGAGAAAATCCGGGCAATATCCTCATCCAAAACAACGACTGTCATTTGTTGCTTTCCACTGCGATTTGCAAAACGGTTGGGTTTGGCTTTTTTGTAGTCCAAGCGGTACTCCGGTAAAAGCTCATCTTCCGAGTTTGAAGAGTCATTAAAAGGCGTTTTCTTCATAGTCTTCACGCTCCTTTTTCGTGGCTAGACGGGCACTAATGATAGGGATTGCATTTCCACGTTCAGTATAGCTGACTAGCAGCAACTGATTATTTTGAGAGTGACCAATGATAATTTCACGTCGCTCATCTTGTGAATGTTTTTCATCATCAAAAATTACGGCAAGTGGATTGTAGAAAACGGTTTTTGCTTGTTCAAAATTTACACCGTGCTTGTTGAGATTGATAGCTGCTTTGATTTCGTCCCATTCAAATTCCATGATAACTTCCGATCGCCCGTTAGCGAAGCCCTCGAAGAGGAACGCCAATTCTCCGCAAAATACTAACACAAGTACCGTACAATTATCCCACCATCCGGCATCAACCCACCTGTTAACCCCATGCTTTGCGATTATCTGGTACAAATCCTCACCGCCCGCGTCTACGATGTTGCTCAAGAAACAGCCCTAGAAGTAGCCCCCAATCTATCAGCACGGCTCAACAATAAACTTTTGCTGAAGCGAGAGGATATGCAGTCGGTGTTTTCCTTCAAACTG
>NZ_JANMZH010000808.1:0-14373 GCF_031383065.1 Microcoleus sp. OTE_8_concoct_300
GCAAGATGCCCATCCCACAAGAAAAAATAATTATTGTGGGATGGGCATCTTGCCCGTCCTAGTTATTTTTGCAAGAGGTCTATTTTTTTTTAGGACTCCCAGGCCACTTCCCCACAACTGTGCCAATTTGAACTTGATTGCCGTTGGACTTTCTCTCCTAACGTGCAGGCAGACCAATCGATAAACCTGAGTTGTTTTCACGAGTAAGCACACCACGGCACTTCTATCAAATCTTTCTACCTTCAATATCGACAGAGTATGTGAGTGCCTATCCACGTTAATACTGTCGCACCGCATACACATTGAAATTATTTAATGCAGCAGGCAACAAAGCATTCTTCTCAATCGTTACTTCAAAACCGTTATTTTGGAGAATAGATTGAAACTGTTCCAATCTATTGTCGATATCGTGGACTTCAGCAACAATTTGCTTTATTTTTATCCAATCATTTGGTTCTATACCTTGAATCACAGCAAGTTCTTCTCCTTCCACATCTATTTTAAGCAGATCTATCGAGTCAATAGATAAGTCTTCGATCGCACGAGACAAGGTTCTAATTTCACCACTAACTTGAGTATTTTTAAAAAAATAGTCTGTCTGTTCTTGTCCGATTGCATCAATCATCACATCTCTTTGAGCTATCTTTTCCTTTGGTCTTTCGGTAGAGTTGCCTGGCATATTAGGGTAAAATATAAAAACTCGCTCTGCATTATCCTCTGAACCTAAACCATATTTAAATATCGAAACATTCGTCAGATTATGAAGCTCTATATTATTACTTAATACTGTAAATACTGGTTCAATTGGTTCAAAGGCAAAAACTTTTAAATTCTTTTGTAGCTGATTCATAAACAACACAAAAATACCGATATTTGCACCGACATCAAAGATACAATCACCTTCCCGAACAACAATATTATTTTGAACATATTGCTGTTCATCAAAAATTTCGGAATATATATATATATTCTGTTTCTCTTTGACTTAAGGAATAGCACTCTAATCCATTTGGTAGCTTGATCTTTTCCATAGCTCTCATTAAAACCTTTTTAATTGATTTATTGTAAAATCTTAAGCAGTCTAACTTATGATTCTCACTTAGAATTATATTGCATTTGCGGTACCATACACATAATTATTAAAAATCTTGCCAAGAAAACCACTCTATGGTAAACTAGAAGATTGTGAATATTAATCAAAAGTAAAGTAACAAGCCCGGAGAAATCAAAATGACACAGCAAACCCTGCACGGAACCAGCCGCAAAAGAAAAAGAACATCCGGTTTTCGCGCCAGAATGCGTACCGCAACCGGTCGATTGGTAATCAAAGCCCGCCGCAGCAAAGGTCGCCACCGCCTCGCAGTCTAGCACTGCATCAAGGTTGAGAGGCCTCAACGATCGCCCAACGCCATGTTGCCTCCTACAAACCGACTCAAGCACCGAAAAGACTTCAGCGCCGTCTACCGCAAGGGAATTCGCCGCAACTCCGCTCATTTGACCTTAAGAGCTCTGCGTAAACCCAAAAGCGTCGAATTAAGCAAACCGACAGCCGAAAAATCCTTGCAGCCAACTCGCACAGGCATTTCTATCAGCCTGAAGGTTAGCAAACGCGCTGTAGTCCGCAACCGGATTAAGCGTCAGATTCGGGCAGCTTTGCGACACCTATTGCCCCGATTAAAATTCGGGTGGGATTTAGTAATTGTTGTGCGTCCGATCGCACAAGAGTGCAATTATGCAGAAATTCTGCAAGAATTAGAGCAGTTGTTGGTAGAAGCCGAGGTGCTAGATGGGAATTCGAGAGGAAGTATATTATGAAGGCGGCCCCGCGCCGGGAGACTTGATCCTCAACTTACTCCTAGGGCTGACAGTCGTCGGCATCCCCCTCGCAGTAGGAGGAATTGTCCGGGCTCTGTGGCTGCGGTATCGGATCACGAGTCGCCGAGTGTCCGTAACTAGCGGTTGGATGGGGGGCGATCGCACAGACGTTATCTACTCAGATATAGTCAAAATCGTCACAGTACCTCGCGGTTTCGGGAGTTACGGAGACATGGTCCTCACCATGAAAAATGGCAGCCGCTTGGAACTAAGAGCTATGCCGAAATTTCGAGCCATGTATGACTACATTAACGAAAAACTGCCCGCAGCCGCTCAAAAAGCAAATGCGGCCGAAGCTAAATAACCGAACCGCTTCGCCCTCAAATCAGGGTGAAGTGAGTGCGACTATTGGCAAACTCAACAAAAAACCGCTAGCGGGCGGTCGATCGACGGGTAATGTCCTAAGATAGAGACAAAACCCCGAAAACTGAGGCGGCTCGCCTTCAGCGGGTAAAAATAGTTCTCAACAGCAAACATAGAGCAGCTAAATTAACTCAAAGCGAATGGATTTTGGTATCTCGTTTCTCTCCAACAACCTAATGCTGCCGATCCTAGATTTTTTCTACGGGATCGTGCCAAGCTACGGTTTAGCGATCGTAGCACTGACGCTCGTGATTCGCTTTGCTCTTTATCCTCTCAACGCAGGCTCTCTTCGCAATATGCGGCGCATGAAAGTAGCGCAGCCGTTGATGAAAGAGCGAGTAGATCAAATTCAAAAACTCTATAAAGAAAATCCTGCAAAACAGCAGGAGGAAATGAGCAAAGTATACAAAGAATTTGGCAATCCTCTAGCAGGATGCTTCCCCTTGGTGCTGCAAATGCCAGTGCTGTTTGCACTGTTTGCAACCCTACGGGGTTCGCCGTTTTCTGACATAAATTACAGCGTCAACGTTCAAGTTTTGCCGAAAGAACAAATCGAAACTGTTCAACCGCAAGCTTTTGCAACACCGCCCCAAAATATTTACGTCACAGGTACTTTTCATGCTCCAGTTGTGGGCGTAATTCCAGGCGGCGACAAACTCGCAGTCGGCGACACAACCAAGATTGATTTTCAAACCCCAGAGGGCAAAGCTCTCAAAGCCTTAGCGACAGAAAATAAGAGCGAAATCGACTTTGAACCCCGCTGGAAAGTCATCAAAGGCGAAGAACTGGTCAAGGTAGATGAACAGGGTAACATCACGGCCTTAGCGCCCGGTGAAGCCACAGTTCAAGGCACAATCCCCGGATTGGCTACTAACAAAGGATTCCTGTTTATTGAAGCTCTAGGCCGCGTTGGCGCGATCGACTCAGACGGTACAATCCACTGGGATATTTTGGTGATGATTCTGGGCTTCGGCATCAGTTTGTATATCAACCAAACTCTTTCGGGACAAGCACAAGGGCCAAACGACAACCCCCAACAGGCTACAGTTAACAAACTGACACCAGTCATATTTTCGGGGATGTTTTTGTTCTTCCCACTGCCTGCTGGCGTGTTGATGTATATGCTGATTGCTAACATCTTCCAGACAGTTCAATCGTTTATTTTGTCCCGAGAACCGCTGCCGGAAAACCTCCAAAAAATAGTAGACGAAGCAGAGGCGAAAACCAAAAAAGACCAGGGATTAGATGCCATGCCCTTTGAGCCAAAGCGTGCCAAGAAAAAGGCTTGATTTTAACAACAATGAAAGACTCTCAAATGCAGCGCGGACAGCAATGGTTAGAAGAATTGTTACAACTGTCCGCCCTTCCGTCAAAAGTGGTATGCGAACAACAAAAAGATTGTTATTGGATGACAATAGATGAAAGCAATCTGACAGCAGAACAAGTTGCAATTTTAGTCGGGCCTGAGGGTAATGTAATAGATGCCATTCAGTACCTCTGCAACACGGTTCAGAATATAGGTCAGGAAGTAGAGGAGTCACTTCCTTATACAGTTGAACTTAATGGCTATCGCATCCGCCGCCAAGCCGAATTGCGATCGATGGCAGAGTACGCAGCAGATCAAGCGCGCTCGACGGGAGTTGAATTTGAACTCAAATCGCTGTCTTCGGCAGAACGCCGTCAAGTCCACAGCTTTTTGAGCGAATGTGAGGACATAGAAACTTACAGTCAAGGACAAGAACCAGATCGGCGTTTGGTAGTTCGCCTGCGCTGACAATAAAAAGAGAAAAAAGGAAAAAGGAAAAAGCGAAAAATTAGCTATTCCTTTTGACTTTTGACTTTTGACTTTGGCGTTGAAACAAACATAATAAAACGGCGAGAGATTATTATGGAGACAATTTATATCCCTCATCTCCTCACAAAAACAGAGCGGAAAGAGGTCATAGATTTTGAAGAATTTATCCCCGATTTAGAAACTCTTACTCCGGTGCGGGGGCGACTACAAGTGAGTCACCAAGGGAATTATCTTGAGGTGAAGGCGAAAGCAGAAACAATTGTTACTCTCACCTGCCACAGATGCTTGAAACAATACAATCACCGTTTGGCACTCAACTCATCTGAACTAATATGGCTGGAAGAAACAGCAAATCAGACAGATTCAAGTTCAGCAGAAATAGAAGTGCCTTTAGAAGATTTGGTGGAAAATTTGTCGCCTGGCGGCTATTTCTCTCCGGGCGATTGGGTGTACGAGCACATGTGTTTGGAACTGCCGCACAAACAGCTATGCGATGCTCAATGTCCGGGAATAAGTTTAAATGATGCAGAAGAGACAGAAAGGTCAGAAGCTGCATCGGACAGTCGCTGGGCTTCTCTGGCAGCACTTAAACGGCAATTGCCTTAGTCAATTGGCAGTTGGCAGTTGGCAGTTGGCAGTTGGCATTAGCTAATAACAAATAAGAAATAACAAATAAGAAATAACCACTGACAACTAACAACTAACCACTGACAACTGACTAATGACTATTTTTAGCGACGAGTTTGAACTGCTGCTGCGATCGCGCTACCCCCTAATTTACATTCCCACACGGGAAGAAGAGCGCGTAGAAGTGGCGATCGCCCAAAGTGCCAAAAAACAAGGTTCTCGCGCCGTATACATCTGGGATTTTGTTGATGGCTACCAAGGCAATCCCAACGATGCTGGTTTTGGCAAGCGCAACCCGCTGCAAGCTTTGGAATTTCTCGAAAAATTGCCCGCCTCCGCGCCGGCAATTTTTATTCTGCGCGACTTTCAGCGGTTTTTGGAAGATGTCTCGATTTCCCGCAAGCTGCGGAATTTGGCGAGACTCCTCAAATCTGTCCCCAAAAATATTGTCATCGTATCTCCTCTAATTTCCATCCCGGAAGACCTCAGCGAAGTGATCACAGTTTTGGAATTTCCCCTGCCTGCAGCGACGGAAATCAAAATTGAGGTAGAAAGGCTGTTAGGGGCTACCGGACAAGCCATTGAAGGGCGTTTGCTGGACGAAACAGTGCGCTCCTGTCAAGGGCTGTCGATCGAACGAATCCGCAGAGTTTTGGCAAAGGCGATCGCCACCAGAGGCGAACTCCATCCCGACGACGCGGAACTGATTTTAGAAGAAAAGCGCCAAACAATTCGCCAAACTCAAATTCTGGATTTTTACCCAGCCCGCGAAAATATTTCCGATATCGGCGGTTTGGACAATCTCAAAGAATGGCTGCTGCTGCGCGGCGGTGCTTTTACCGATCGAGCCCGCCAATACGGTTTGCCGCATCCCAGAGGTTTGTTGTTAGTCGGAATTCAAGGAACCGGAAAATCCTTAACAGCAAAGGCGATCGCCCACCACTGGCATTTGCCTTTGCTGCGGTTGGATGTCGGGCGCTTGTTTGCCGGATTAGTCGGAGAATCGGAATCCCGCACCAGGCAAATGATTCAGCTAGCGGAAGCTTTGGCCCCCTGCGTGCTGTGGATTGACGAGATTGACAAAGCTTTTGGGGGATTGGACGGTAAAGGGGATTCCGGGACAACCAGCCGCGTGTTCGGGACTTTTATTACTTGGTTGGCCGAAAAAACTTCGCCGGTGTTTGTAGTCGCAACGGCCAACAACATCCAGTCTTTGCCCCCAGAAATGCTGAGAAAAGGCAGGTTTGACGAAATATTTTTTGTGGGTTTGCCCAGCCAGGAGGAACGGCGGGCGATTTTTGAGGTACATTTGTTGCGGTTGCGATCGCACAGCATCAAAAGTTACGATTTAGAGCGCTTGGCTTACGAAACTCCCGATTTTTCAGGAGCCGAAATCGAGCAAACTTTGATTGAAGCAATGCACATTGGGTTTAGCCAAAATCGAGACTTTACCACAGATGATATTTTAGAATCAGCTAGTCAGATGGTGCCCTTAGCCAGAACGGCTCAAGAACAAATCCAGTTTCTCCAAGATTGGGCCGCTGCTGGAAAAGCTCGCCTTGCTTCTAGATACGGCAGTTTGAGCCGCCGGATTCAAGGGTAAGCTTTTGAAGGAAGAAGGAAGTTCGGCAACGGATTCTGTAACGGATGTAACGGATGTAACGGATGTCAGTCCGATGTCCGTCGGAAGAAGGAAGATTTTCCCAATTCTCCGGAGTTCGCCCTCTCCCACTCTCCCTCTCTCCCCTCCCTCGGACCCTTCCTTTGGATCTCAAAATCCCTCCTTTAAATCCGTTAAATCTTGTACACGGCTTTGTTGCCGAACTTCGTTCTTCCTTCATTTGCGGTTTTATGAACAGTCTATATAGCGTTTTCAAATTTTTAGTGGGTTTTCTGCTAGCGATCGTCCTGATGGCAGGTGCTAGCGTGGCGGCTGCACTTTACTTTGCCGCTAAGCTAACGACTGTGCCCGAAAGACCTGTTTTTCCCAACGACAAAACACCAGTTCAGATTGCAGGCGCTGCGCCGAAGTCAACAGCCCAGGCTAGCCCTGTTTCTACATCTAGCGATGCCCCGTCTCCGAAACCGCTGGAACCCGGAGCTTACCGAGCTCTGGTGACTCAGCCGATCGGCTTAATTCTTCGGGATACTGGTAGCCGAGACTCGAACCGCATTGGTGGTGTTGGTTACAAGGAAAAAGTCGTGGTTTTGGAAGAGTCACCGGATAAAGAGTGGCAGCGAATTCGGGTTGAGGATGGCAATCGCGAAGGTTGGGTCAAAGGCGGCAATACTGAAAAAGTTGAGGGCGAATAGATGGGCAAAGAGGCAGATAAGGAGAGGGGGAGATGGGGAGACGAAAGGAAACACAGTTAAATTCATCAGTATATTCCTGTCCAAATCCGTGTCCTGCCCTTCTTTCTTCTTCCCTCTTCCTTCTTCTGTGTTCCTTCCCGTTCCGCTTCTTTAGAGAACCCATTTGAGATATGTAGGCGGTAGCTAGTTCAGGGGGTGACAACCCCGTCTTGACCCATAACTAACAAAGGTTAGACCAATTTATGGTAAAAAAAGATGGGGTCAATTTTTATAAGCAACCCCATCTATATACAATGTTACCTCTATTTTACCAAAATTGTTTCCAAAGACAACTAAAACAAGCCGAATACTTTACTCTGCAAATTTTAGTTTTTTTGCTGCAAGCACATAAACAAGTAAGCATTGAATCGCTGGCAACAGTCATGCTCTGTGCGCGATCACATTTGAGAGTAGAAGACGCGCCCTTCAAAGATTTTTGAAATTACCGGCTCGAACTATTGAAAAATTGTGGTTCCCTGTGATTAAATACATCTTAATAACTCAATTCAACAAACAGAAAGACTTAATAGTTGCTATTGATAGGACGCAGTGGCGTGACCGAAATATATTTTTCATCTGCCTAATTTGGCAGCAAAGAGCTTTACCATTGTACTGGCAGATTTTACCCAAAAAAGGGTGCAGTAATATCCGAGAGCAAAAAAAAATAATTCTACCTATTTTCCCCTTGCTAAACAAATATAAATTCGTGCTAATATGAGACAGCGAATTTGGTAGCGTCAAACTTGCCAAATGGTTAAACGAAAAGAATGTAAGGTTTGTTTTAAGAATACAAAAGGGGCGATATATTGAAGAAGGAGAAAATTTTAAACGGTTAAGTAATTTAGGTTTAATGCCCGGTACTAGCTTTTATTTAAAGGATGTTCAAGTCACCCAGAAAAAAGGGTTTGGCTTATTTGATATTGCAGGTTATTGGCAGCGTCGATATAGAGGTCATGGGGAAGACGAAGGTTGGTATCTGCTCACAAATTTAGGAACTCTGAAAGAAGCTGTCGCCACATTTAAATGTCGGAGTGGGCTCGAAGCTATGTTCAAAGATTGTAAAACGGGAGGCTATAATCTTGAAAAAAGTCACGCTTCTACTGAGCGCTTGAAAACTTTAATTTTATTGATAGCTTTCGCCTACAGTTGCGCCACTTTACAAGGAAAAGAAATTCAAAAGCTCGGTATTCAAAAATATGTGGGCCGCCTCAAAGAAGCAAAGCGAACTATACGCCGACATAGTAGTTTTTGGATGGGATTGTATGGTCATTCTTGGGTAATAGTCAGAGAATTTTGTGAAAAAATGATTGAGGAATTAATGGCAATAAGACGGAACAAGCTACCATTTTTTCAGAGGGGTTTGAGGGCTATGTCCCTGACGATGCCGAAGTTTTGACGGCGTTGTCACCCCGTGAAGTCCTCCTGTTTATGACTATCAATCACCTCAACCAATTTGCCACGGTCAATGTCGGCAACAACTGTGACAAAATCTTGATGCCCTTTGCATTTACTAACTTCATCAATACTCAGACGAGTAACCGTTCCCCAGTCTGCTTTTTTGATTGATTAAACCGATGATTGAAAATCCCCTGTACCTGATCCCAACTCAAGTCTTCCTCTCGGCTGACTTGCTCGATGGTGGTTGCTTGAACTCGCTGATAAATATCATTCTCATAGCGTTGGGTATATCGCCGTTCCCAATCGACAAAGCTCAAACTCTCCGTAAAGTATTTCTGACAAGTCCTACAGTAAAATTGGCGGCGCGGAACCTGTAAATGAACGGGTTGACCGAAAATCGATAGATCCCGTATCAATACAGGTCGATTTTGATTCAATTGATCACTCGGATGATCACAGTATCGATAATTACTTTCTTCGCGAAGAAAGCGCAGTTTCAAGAAAACCTCAGGTGCTTCTTGGATGCAACTTTCAACAGTAACATCGGGTAGATTAAGCAGTCTGTCAAGATGAATATCCATACGGTAGAAATCAAGTAGCGGTATCTCCTTATACGGTTTTCACCAAAAACCCAGAAGAGCCGAACCTATTTTCATATATTTGCAAAAGTGAGATGCACCTTGGGTTGACGGTGTGAGAGCTGCTGTTGGTATGCTTTCCAGGCATTATAACGTACTCGTTGTCCGGGGGCTAGCCAGACACGCCAGATTACTGCCAATGGCAACAATAAAATGCAATCCTAAGCGCTCTAACGTGCCAACGACATCTCCACTTTCCCCATATAAACTGTCTGCTAACTCTGGGGAGATCTGAAAGCCAATTTCTGTAAGTTCTTGCAGAATTTCGATGGCAAGCTGAGGTTTGGTTTTGTAGGTGTCTTCCGGTAGCAGACACCCTTTGAGCTGAAAAATTTTAAACAGTAATGGATAGGTAATTTCTCCCACAACTGCATAAGCATTGACCGATACAATTCCCCTTGCGGTTTTTCCCAAGTTGCCAATATACTGTTTGGATACATAATCAGTAGCTTTTCCTTTTTTAACATCTCCGGTTTCATCAATGCACAAGATGATTTCTTGTTCTCCAATTAATTGAAGTATCAATTTGAGTCGGGTGGCTGTTAAAGCTGAAGCCTCCCAGGTCGCATTCTGTAAAAAGTGATGTAAAGATTGACTGTTCGATCACCCTACAGCTCTGGCTATTTGAGGTAAGGATTTATGGGGCAGTTCTGATAACAGTCCCAGATTTAGGAGCTCAAATGCTTCATAATTTCTGACTTCATCAAAGAGCTGTCGATAGTTGTGACAATAGTCGTCGATGAATTTGACGGATGGTCTACTCGGGCGTGATAGTGTTACCATAAATATCCTCAAAAATTGTGGCGCTCTGGCTCAAAAACATTCTGAAAAATTTGACGCATCGCCGAACGCTCGTGAATTAACTGATGAATATAGCAGTGTCGAGCTGCAAGGTTTGATGAGGTTAAGTGTCGCTGGCGATCGGATTCCCACTGTCGAGATCGGGCGATCAGGCCACCCTGTCGATTGCTCATCACAGCGATGTCGAGCCGATCGCCTCCAGCGGTGTCGAGCGTTGTGGGAGCGAGCGCGTCGCTCGCTCGCGAGCCAGTAGTGTGGGGCGCGGGCGGGACATCACTGTTGATCGCCAGGGGCAGCAATACCGAGAAGCTCTTTGACTTCCATATTAGATACCGGATGCTTGCTATAAATTTTCACGCCCGTGAGCCAGAACAAAGTTCGATCGACTTTTTTGAACGTGAGCAATTGACTTTTTAACAATCTAGTAGCTACGGATTGGGTTGCTGCTTAATCTTATACTCTCCCCGAAGTGACAGAAGAGGGATTATACTCTGCTTAGAGTGACAGAAGAGAGGTATGTCCGATCGCATTGTTTGTGTCGGCCGAGCGGGTTTACGTCGCTGATGGCGGGAAATCAAAGATCTGGCGTCAACCGGCCCTTGGGAGATTTTTGCTGCTCAAAGAATGAACCAACTGGACATGAGATGAGACTGAGCAGGAGTTTTGTCCAGGCTAATTTAGATTGCTGAATCTTTAGCCTGTACGATCGCCCTTAACCCCTGTTCCACCATATAATAATACTTGAGGGTGGCGTGAGTTATTGGTGCCCGGAGCGAAAATTAGATCGGCAAATTAACTAAAAATATGAACAGTAAAGTGTCTGCCGTCATATAAACTAATTTTGATCGCCCTTAAAACGATTTGATGCTATGTGGGACAAAATTGCCGCGCACATCTCTGAAACAACCGGAGAAACATTTTCTATTGACAATCGCCATTCTGTCAGCGGCGGCTGCATCAATCAAGGCTTTTCTATTAGCAGCAGTTCCCGCGCTTACTTCGCGAAAATCAATCAAGCTTCCCAAATTGCGATGTTTGAAGCCGAGGCTTTGGGTTTGCAGCAAATGCGGGCAACCCAGACGATTCGAGTACCTGAGCCGATTTGCTGGGGAACTGAGGGGAATTCCGGTTATATTGTGCTGGAATGGCTGGATTTGGGAGGTCGCGGGGCCGAGAGAGCTTGGGAAGAAATGGGGCGCCAACTCGCGGCAATGCACAAATACACCCCCCCCAACCCCCCCTTGCTAAGGGGGGGAGAAGAGCCTCATTCTACCTTGCTAAGGGAAGGAGAAGAGCCTCATTCTAACTTGCTAAGGGGGGGAGAAGAGCCTCATTCTACCTTGCTAAGGGGGGGAGAAGAGCCTCATTCTACCTTGCTAAGGGGAGTTTTTGGTTGGGATATTAATAATACGATCGGCTCAACGGTGCAAATTAATAATTGGACGGCAAATTGGGCCGAATTTTGGGCAGAACATCGGATTGGTTATCAGTTAAAATTGGCTAAGCGTCGGGGCGGTCATTTTCCGCAAGGGGAACGTTTATTAGAGATGATTCCTGAATTGTTAGCTGGTTATGAACCTCAACCCTCTCTAGTTCACGGGGATTTGTGGGGGGGAAATGCGGGGGTGACATCTGCGGGGGAACCGGTGATTTTTGACCCGGCAACTTATTTTGGAGATAGAGAAGTTGATATTGCGATGACGGAGTTATTTGGCGGGTTTCCGGCGCTGTTTTATCGAGGATATAATCAGGTTTGGTCCTTGGATGGAGGCTACGATCGGCGGAAAAATTTATATAATCTCTATCACATTTTGAATCATTTTAATTTGTTTGGTGGGAGTTATGTGTCGCAGGCGAATCAGATGATTAAGATAGTCTTGGGTTAGAAATAGGGATGTTTTATTTCTAACCGCAGATGAACGCAGATAAACGCAGATGTAAGGTTTATCTGCGACCGTTGCCGCTTTATTTTTGCTTAGCAGTCGCTTTTTTCTTCGCTTCTTTTTCTGCTTTTTTAGCCGCTTTTTCAGCTTCAAGTTTGGCGATTTTTGCTAGCTCTTTTTCTTCGGCTATTTTATCCAGATAGTAGTGGTAATCTCCCAAATAAGGGCGAAATTCTCCATCGCGAATCTCGACAATTTTGTTAGCTACTTGGGAGATGAAATAGCGATCGTGCGAAACGATAATTACGGTACCGTCATAATTCTGAATCGCTTCTTCCATCATCTCTTTCGCCGGAATGTCGAGGTGATTTGTCGGCTCGTCCAAAATCAGCAAATTCACGGGAGTCAACAGCATCTTTGCTAAAGCCAGACGGGCTTTTTCTCCGCCGCTCAAAGCGCCGACTTGTTTGAATACTGTTTCGCCGGTAAACAAGAACCGCCCCAACAAAGTCCGAACTTCTTCATTTTTCCAGTCGGGTACTTCGTCGTGAATGGTTTCGATCACGCTTTTATTCAAATCTAAGGCTTCTGCCTGATTCTGTTCAAAGTAACCGGGGATGACGTTGTGGCCTCCCAATTTGACGGTACCTTCTGAAGGCTTTTCTAAACCCATAATCAGTCGCAGCAGGGTGGATTTGCCCGCGCCGTTGGGGCCGAGAAAGGCTATGCGATCGCCCCTTTCAATTAATAAGTCGGCTCCCAAAAATAGGATTTTTTCGCCGTAGGTGTGCACCAAATCTTCAATTATTGCTACTTCGCGGCCGCTGCGGGGTGCGGGGGGAAAGCGGAAATGCAAAGTTTTTAATCCGCCGGTGGGGGCTTCGATGCGTTCGATTTTATCTAACTGTTTCTCGCGGCTTTTGGCTTGGGTGCTGCGAGTGGCGCTGGCGCGGAATTTTTCTACGAATGCTTGCTGTTTTTCGAGTTCTTTTTGCTGGCTTTCGTAAGCGCTGAGTTGGGCTTCTCTGGCTTCTGCTTTTTGCAGCAGGTAGGAGGAGTAGTTGCCGAGGTAGGTGCTGGAAACGCCGCGTTCGGTTTCGACGATTTGGGTGCAAAGCCGATCGAGAAATTCTCGGTCATGGGATACGATTACCATTGGGGTTGTCAGCCCTTTGAGGTAAACTTCCAGCCATTCGATGGTTTCTAAGTCGAGGTGGTTGGTAGGTTCGTCTAGCAGGAGGATGTCGGGTTTTTGGAGGAGAATTTTGCCCAAACTCATCCGCATTTGCCAGCCGCCGCTGAAGGCGCTGACTAATCGATCGCCGTCTTCGGGTTCAAATCCGATTTCGGGCAGAATTTTCTCGATTTGGGCTTCTAAACCGTAGCCGTTTAAGCCTTCAAATTGCCGTTGCAGCCGGTCCATTTTGTGGATCAGTTCGTCGAGATTTTCTGGGGTGGAGGTTTCCAAGTCTCGATGGACTTGCATCAGGGATTCGTGGACTTCGTTGGCTTCGCTGAAGGCGCGCCAAAATTCTTCTCTGACGGTGCGAGTCGGATCTACTTCAAATTCTTGGGAGAGGTAGGCGATGTGGAGGCTGGCGGGGCGAATGACTTCGCCTGCGGTGGGTTCGATTTCGCCGGCGATGATTTTGAGTTGGGTGGATTTGCCGGCACCGTTGACGCCTACTAAGCCGATGCGATCGCCTGGCTTGACTTCCCAGGTGACATCTTTGAGTACGACGCCTGTGGGGTAAATTTTACTGATGTGTTCGAGTCGCAGCATTGTTGTGGGGACTGGGGAAGGGCTGGTTTAGCGGCGGATGGGATGCCGGCGCTGAGGTCGAGTTAATCTTAACAAATTTTAATTATATTTAGGGAATTGCCAGATTCTGATTTGGTAGGAGTTACGCGAAGAAACGGGGTTTCTCTGAAAAATCGCAGATTCTGGGCTAGAGATATAGGAAGAAACCCGGTTTCTGGCCTCAATGTGGGTTCAGGACTATTTGGGTGGGGCGATCCTCTTCGAGGGCTTCGCTAACGGGCGATCGTGTTGTTTCAGATTGAATTTCTCGAATAATGGTTGAGACTTCTGCACTTTATAATAGTGAGTGTCAACCTCGATAGCAAAAGAGAGCGATCGTGCCAGCAAGAGACATTTATCATCAAGTTGTCAAACAGGCTCTCATTAAGGCTGGCTGGACAATTACCCACGATCCGTATCCCTTGGCTTGGGCGAAGAGAAACCTATCGATCTTGGTGCCGAAGAGCTACTAGCTGCTGAGAACAACGATCGCAAGATAGCCGTTGAAGTTAAAAGTTTTATCAGAGAGTCTAGAATTGCAGATTTAGAGCAAGCTTTGGGTCAATATACTCTTTACTATGACATCTTAAAACGGACGGAATCAGAAAGACAACTGTATCTGGCAATTCCACTAAATGCTTTTACAGAGCTTTTTGAAGGAGAAAGTTTTGGTCAGATATTGCTAGATAATAACCGCCTAAATTTGGTTGTTTTTAACCCAAAAATAGATTAGACCTCTTGCAAAAGTCCTTTTCATAAATCTTTTCATAAATTTATAGGACGGGCAAGATGCCCGTCCCACAATAAAAAATAACTCTTGTGGGATGGGCATCTTGCCCG
>NZ_JANMZH010000910.1:0-2450 GCF_031383065.1 Microcoleus sp. OTE_8_concoct_300
ATCGCCCTTACATCAGCCTTCACCTCAAATTCCCCCCAAGCAGCCGCCATCGCTTTCTCAACCGCTGAGGCAGATGTCACATCAGTTAAAGCTAAAAGTGTTGGCCCGGCACCGCTAATTACCATTCCATAGGCCCCTGCATTCAGGGCGGCTTGTTGCACCGCTTCATATCCCCGAATCAGAGATTGCCGGTAAGGTTGGTGAATTTTGTCCTGGAGGGCGCAGCGCAGCCAATCTCGATCACCCGCAGCCAAAGCCCGCACCAGCAAACCGAGGTGTGCGGCATTAAAAATCGCGTCAGCCCGACTGTAATCTGCTGGCAAAACTTTGCGGGCTTCGGCTGTAGAAAGTTCAAAATCGGGAATCGCTACCACCGGCACAATATCAGGATGCCACGGAATATCGCAAATTTCCCAAGAACCCCCCCCCTGCCCCCCCAAGCTTTGGGGGGGTTGGGGGGGTGCATTGCTAGCAGCGAGGCGACATCCTCCGAGTAAAGCGGGGACAACGTTGTCGGGATGTCCTTCAAGTTCGATCGCCAATTGCATCACTTCCACCTGACTCAAAGGCTTTCCGGCTAATTCATTTGCACCGACTAACCCACCGATAATAGCTGTGGCGGAACTTCCTAAACCTCTAGCCAGCGGCACTTGCATATCTATATGTATGGCTACGGGCGGCGGGGATTGGTTCAGGTATCCGTATAACTTTATAAATGCTTGATAAGCGAGATTGCTGTCATCTGTCTTGACTTTGGCGGCTTCTTGGCCTGTAACTGTAATTTTTAGTTTCTCGGTTGCTGAGGGTTCGAGTCGGGAAAATTGGAAGCGGTTGTAGAGGCTTAAAGCGGCGCCGATGCAGTCGAAGCCGGGGCCTAAATTGGCGGTTGTAGCGGGTACAGTAACGGTGACGGTGGAAGTTTCGGGCATTTTTTGAATGGTGGATTTGGAATGTTTAACCGCAGATGGACGCGGAGGAACGCCGATCGAAGCATATTATACTATGTTTTCAAAAGCCATTTATTCTTGCAGCATTTGAAGATGCTTGATGGCATCTTGATAATCGTTGGTATTGCCGTCTTTTTCATAGAGTTCGGCTGCTTTATGATAATCGGCGATCGCCCCCGGTTTGTCTTCTAAGAACTCGCGGACTCTGGCGCGGTTGTAGTAAGCGTCGCCGTAGTTGGGGTTAATTTCAATGGCGCGATCGAAATCTGCTTTTGCTGCTGGATAATCTTTGAGGTTGCGGGCGCGAATTATGCCCAGTTTGTTGTGGGCTTGGGCGTAGTTGGGGTTGAGGCGGATGGCTTCGGTGTAATCGGCGATCGCACCTTCAATGTCCCCTGCTTCTGACTTAGCTAAACCGCTGTTAAATAAGTCTTCTGCCGGATTTTGAACAATAGTTGTTTGAGCTATTAATATTGCTGAGGATTGAGCAGAGACAGCAGGGGATATATTACCAAAGATAGTAAAGATTCCTAGAGTAGCAATTAAATTGTAAAATAATGATTTCATAATCTAGGCAAAAATCTGAGCTACAGAACAACTAAAACCGGGCAACAAAGGCGAAGTTAGTTCATCATTGCTCAACAGCGTAGCAATGAGCCTTAAACTTGCTTGTTCCCTGCGATAAACTTCTATTTGCTGCAATTGCCAATTCACAACCCAGTATTCCTGCACTCCTCGTACCGAATAGAGTCGGAGTTTCAAATCTCGATCGCGTCTATGATTGTCTGCACCGGGTGACAATACTTCAACAATTAACTCGGGTGCGGCGGTTAAATGGCCGGCTTCGTCTAGCAAGATAGCCAAGCGTTCATTGCTCGCCCAAACTACATCAGGAATAACATTGTCACCCTCAGTGAAAATAAGACCCGGATTGATGGCGGCTCGTCCCAAACCAGTCGAGCGCGACCAAGTTTTTAACTCTAAGTAGAGGTTACCACAAGCTTCTTGATGCCCCCAATGCGGTGCTCTAGTCATAAATAGCTCCCCATCAATAATTTCATAGCGATCGCCGTTATCGGGCAATAGTTCTAAATCGGCGGTAGTCCAGCGTACTTTATCAGATATTGTCTGGTTCATCGGAAAATTGGGTTTGAAACCCCGTCCTTTTAGGACGGCTTTACATTAATTTGAATCCCCTTCCGGGGTGGAGGGGTATGGTTGCCCCTCCGTTGGGATATGGTTGTCCCGTTCTCATGAAGGAGTAGAAGAGACGACCTGCCAGGTCGTCTGTACTTCGCCAATGTTTAGTGAGCTTGTTAGGCTGAAAGCACTATCTCAGTGACCTTAAGATTGTTTAACTCTCAGCGACAGAGCAGGGGACTAGCTACGCATCCGCCCGGTGTCGTGACTCAAAAAACGTAGTCCGCGAAGGACTTAGGCCCGTCAGGATGGCTTTCTAGATTTCTCTTTCAAGCCTTATGCCTTTAGGCTAAGGTTCCTGAC
>NZ_JANMZH010000001.1:0-2507 GCF_031383065.1 Microcoleus sp. OTE_8_concoct_300
TAGAATACTTTCATCAAGATATCGGAATCGAAGAAGGCGCTTCGGATTAAGATTTAATTTGATCGCTGGTATTTATAATTATGAACTTTCTTTAAAGACTAAATTAGAGATCGCCTGAGACTTTCGCAAGAGGTCTATTGAAGCTTTCGAGCGACTGCCGGGGAAATTTTTGGCCGGTACGATCGACTCCTCGACTGGATCGACTTCGACACCGGGGGAATTTTTGGCCACCTGTGCGATCGGCTCCTGGACTCGATAGACATCGACACCGGGATCGACACCGGGGAAATTTTCGACTGCCTGTGCGATCGGCTTCTGAACCGGCCGCGGGTAAACGATGCGGCAAAACTTTGATTCAATCGGCAGCGTCGGAACTGGCTCGACTTCCACAGCAGACGGGGTTTCAACCGTTTCTATAATCGGCTGGACTTGTTCGACAACAAATGCCGCGGGGGAAACTTCCAGCAGTTGCAGCAGTGGGGGATTGACGCCGACGATGGCATCTATCCAGTTTTGGCGGCAGCGCCGATCGGACGCTGGAAGCACGTTAAGCTGCCAGCCAATTTCCTTCAATTCCTTAAGACTTTTCTGTTGTAACTGTTCGAGAGCGTACATAGGTTAGGGGAAGGGTAGGGCTTGCCCACACGCCAACGTTTGAGGTATACAAGGCAATCTCAAGCAGACTTAAAGTCTTACTTAATACTGCAAGTTTATGCTATAGTCTTACTTATTACATTGTCAACATCTTACTTAAGACTTGTTATTCTTGAGGTAGCGTTTATGACTGAAAACTATGGCAAGGAAAGCGAAACAGAGGGAGTACGGGGAGAAGAAAAGCGGCAAGACTTATGGACTGACACCAACAGCGGCAGCAATGCTGGACGAGTTAGCGAAGGAATTCGGAGTGAGCTCGTCACATCTGATCGAGAAAATAGCAAGGAGGGAGCTAGCCTTGTCTATGCCATTGGGGGAATACTTGACCAGCTCATAGACGATGCTGAGAAACAATTGGTCAAATCCAGGGAGTGCATCGTCTGGTACAGGGAGGAAGCAAAGGAATACGAACAGAAGCTCAATAATCTACGTAAGCTAAAAGAGTTGCAGCAACAGCAAATAACAGCAGCAGCAACAGCAGAATCATCCAACGATAGCGAGGAAAACCTCGCAGAATAAACACAACAAAAGCCAGCACTCGTTACGAAGCGCTGGTTTTTGCATTGTTACTTACCAAAAACCAACACCCGCACCACCGGGTTCTTTCTCTGAATGTATTCGCTGTTGGGTGAGGCAACGGTAGCTTTTCCTAAACCAAAGTTACACATAGAAAAAACTCAAAACTCCCGTAACTCACACTGAAAGTGAATTTGAAACCTGCGTCCAAGAAGTTGCAATCAGTAACATTACAAACTGAATCAACTCATGAAAAAACCATGAACAGCAGCCAGCTTTCGCTATTTAACACAAACACCGCAACCGGGAACGTGTACAGAGCCGGCGACTGGGTTAAAGTGAAAAAAAAACCTGCGATCGCTGCATGGGTTAAACGCGACGAAGTTTTCAAAATCAATCAAATACACCCAATAGACGGCAGCCTGAAATTCTGGAATCCCCACATCAAACAGTGGGATTTTTTATATCCAGAAGAAGTTAAGTTAACAGTAGAGCCTGTTGTAGGGGAAGCCTCAGAATTAACAGTAGAGCCTGTTGTAGGGGAAGCCTCAGAATTAACAGTAGAGCCTGTTGTAGGGGAAGCCTCAGAATTAACAGTAGAGCCTGTTGTAGGGGAAGCCTCAGAGTTAACAGTAGAGCCTGTTGTAGGGGAAGCCAGCAACGGATGGCTCGAAAGTCACTACAAAATCCGCCGCGGTGGCAAGCAACATTCAATCAAATGCCCTGAAATCAGATGCAACGGCCCTTACTACAGCTACCGCTGGATGGAAGGAAAGAGGCAGCGCGCCAAATACTGTCCGGCAAGCAAGTGCCCAGAAGTGAGAAAAGCTCTTTCTCTAGGACAACCAGTTAATGAAATCCTCAAAATAATATCAAACCAATGAACTACAAAATCTCAGAACTGCAAGCTCGATACAACCTAAGCAGCAAACAGTCAGTCTACGATCGCATGAAAGCGCTGCAAATAGTTCCAGTCAGTCGCGGAAAAATATCCAGTCAAGCACTGGACAAACTGGACGAACTGGACAAGTTTATGAAAAAGAACCCAGGAGCCAAAATCTGGGAATTTCCAAGGGATGTAGAATATGAGTCTAGTGGACAACTGGACAAGTCCACTGGACAACTGGACAACTTCAACGAAACCCTGCAATTAGTAGAGGCGATCGCCCGGCACTTCGCCGCCAACCAAGACCCGCTAAGTAGTTAAGCAAAATTAATTACATAATTTTCTCCAAATTCTTTAAGTATTTTTTCCACAGATGAAACAAGAGCTGGCCAGCTAGAATAGGCATTTATTTCGATCCATTCATATTTAATAAACCGCCACAGAATCTCAA
>NZ_JANMZH010000059.1:0-4544 GCF_031383065.1 Microcoleus sp. OTE_8_concoct_300
AAACGGTTGAATTGGCGCCCCTGCATCTCCCCCTGCGTGCACAATTGTAATTTTGCCACCACCGGCGCCGCCTGCAGTAGAAATGCTAGCAAATCCCGTGGGCGACAGTGGGGTTGAAAAAGTACCCGTAGCGCGGAAAAATCCCCCCGTCGATGAAATAAAGACCTCGCCACCAATGCCGCCTGTACCGCCTTGGGCATTGATCGACTCTACTTGAATATCGCCGATCGGATCTAAGAACACATTGCCAGCATTTCCCACTGTAGCACTAGAGTTAATTTGTCCGGCCGTAATTGAATTTAAAGCTTTAACGGTGATGTTCCCGCCGATATTTCCCGCTGTATTCAAATCTTTAGCATTGACTTTTCCCTGCGGACTCAAAAGCTCGATCGCCCCTCCATTTCTCGAATTTGAAGCAGTGACATTTCCCAACAAATTGATATTTCCCGCGCTTTGTACTCGCAAGCTTTGCGCGTTAATTGTCGAGTTGGCTGTTACGTCGCCAGCATTTGCGATCGCCACATTTGCTAACTGTCTGGTGGCGCCGACGGGTGCGCTGAAAGTGATGCTGCCGCTACCTGCATCCAGATTTAGGCTAACTGCCGCATCAATACTGTCGATCGCACCGACAAAGGCAATATTTCCCCCTGCCGTACTCAATATCGCATCTTTCGTCAAGCCGAGAATACCGTTAATATTGATATTGCCCTGATTAGTAGTAACATTTCCCCCCAACAAGGTGTTCGCTGCAGCAATATTAAAACCCGAATTGCTTGCAATATTACCGTTCTTGAATTCGGCCTGCGTTGCGGTCACATTCAAAACAGAAAGTGGTGCTGTTCCTCCGATATTTCCTTGCACCTGCACATTCCCATAAGCTGCATCTAAGTTTAACAAATGATTGCCGTCTATCGCACCAACTATGCTAATATCTCCGCCGCCGGTTCTGAGATTAATATCGTTTCCTAGTTGGACATTGCCGTTAAGGGCGAGCGGATTTTTATTGGTATTGATGCCATAATTCAAGTTAATTCTGGCCGCGTTGAGAGCTATGCTGCTGTTGTCATTTCCGGTTATAGTTCCATCAACTGCGATCCGACCAGTTCCCCCTTGAATATTTACTGGATCTAAAAATGTCAGATTAGAGGCTATGCTAATCTGGGCGCTGCTATCCGAGCGCCCGATCGCGATCGAGCTAAATCCATTTTGAAGCAAATTAATTTCCGCTGCCGTCAAATCTAAAGCGCTAGTATTGTTATCTGTGCCGCCAACTGCCATATTTTGTCCGGCTGTTGCAGGTTGCAGCGTTAATGCGCCATTACCAGAAACTTTCCCCGAGAAATCAATTTCACCTGCCGTTAAAGCCAGCGGGTTACTACCTGCATCTAAACTCGAACCGAAAGCAATTGTTGCATCTCCCAGTGTAAAATTTACAGGAGCTTTTAATGTCACCGAACCGCTAAAACTAATGTTATCATTACTTGTGGTGATATTTCCGCTAACCGCAACATTTCCCCCGCCATTTTGAATAAATGCACCGTCTAAGTTCAGGTTGTTCTCAATATTTAGATTAACCTTATTGGTTATTGTGAGCGTGCCGTCATTGGTGGTTGTTACTGTTCCTTTGAGATTAACATTATCAGCAGCAATACCGAGATTCCCAGGTACGTCTACAGTATTATTGAAAGTTATCCCGCTGCCTGATAAAACAGAGTTTTTGGCAACAGTCACTGCATCTCCATAAGTTTGAGAATTAGTTGTAGTGACATTGCCATTGAGTTGAGTTGTGCCACCTGCATCTGTAGTCAAACTCGCGGCATTGACTGTTTGATTAAATGCGGTTGTTCCTGTAGAGTTAGCTGTTAAATTGCCCAGCGGCTTTGTGGGATTCCCAACTACACCCTTGAATGTCAGATTACCGCTATCCGCCTTCGCCGTCAAATTACTGCTGCCGTCTACAGCATCGTTGAAAGTAATACCGTTGCCGGAGAGAATCGCATCCTTGGCAATTGTCACTGCATCTCCATAAGTTTGAGAATTAGTTGTAGTGACATTGCCATTGAGTTGAGTTGTGCCACCAGCATTAGTCGTCAAACTCGCCGCATTTACTGTTTGATTAAATGCAGTGGTTCCTGTAGAGTTAATTGTGAGGTTGCCTAGAGGAGTAAGGCTGCCGGCATCACCACCAAATGTAATATTGCCACTACCTGCTGTTAGAGTAAAATCTTGACTGTTAGTGTTAGTAGTTGTGCCATCGACAGTTTGTTGGAAAAGAATGTTGCCGGCACCTGCACCTGTGTTGAGATTGACTTTATTTGCGACGGTAACAGTGCTGTTGAAAGTAATATTTTTACCGCTTGCAGTAACGTCTGCGCTTAGAGAAGTAGCTCCCTTAAATGTAATACCACCATTGGCTGTAATTGGCCCGTTAACTGCGATCGACCCCCCAACCATTGGAGCCTGAATTGTCGTTGCTGTGGTCGGGGATTTGAACTCAACGCCAGCGGGGTCAACGGTAATCGCCCCCGTCCCATTCGCCCGTCCGATAATGAGTTGGGAAAACCCATTTAATCTAGGAGACGTGACTTCTTCACTGCTGAGATTCAAACGGAGGTCCGTGCTAGTACCACCAACAGTAATACCTAAATCGGGAGTAAGCGGCTGCAACTGGATAGTCGCAGTACCGTTAACTTGACTGTCTTGTTCAAGTTGAATTGAATCGCCCGTCAAAGTGACATTGCCGCCTTTAGTCGCGTCAATCACACCGCTGTTGAGGTTAATTGAATTGGAATTTTTGTTAGCCTTTCCCGTGAGACTAATATTGCCTGTTCCCGTAGCTTGCACCGTGATCGGCGATGCGTTAGTAGTCTCGCTGTTGGCGAAGTTAATGCCGTCGCTGCTAGTTGATGGCCCTAAACCGAAACCGGTTAAAGCAATATCTCCATTCTCCGATCGTACCGTGCCTGAGTTGAGCCCGATCCCGGAATTAGTCCCCGTCCCTGCACTGCCCGTGCCCGTCAACGTCACCTTTCCCAGCCCTGCGGTTTGGATTGTAGCAATACCACCTAGATATATACCCTCGTTGGAACTCCCCATCCCATTACCAGTACCACTCAGACTGACATTTCCAGACACCGAACTCACTCTAGCCCCCTCAACTGATATTCCTTGATTGTTATCAGTCCCATTGCCACCAAAACCGACTAGACTCAGAGTCCCGGTGCCTTTGGACTCCACCACGCCTGACACCCAAATGCCCATGTTGTTGTCAGTTTTCCCGTTGCCTGTTCCAACCAGGGTGATATCTCCATTCTGCGATTTTACGATACCAGTAGGACTAATCCTTATCCCTGAATTTTTGCTCATCCCATTTCCCGCTGTCCCAGTAATGGTGAGACTCCCACTCCCCGGAGTTGACTGGACTGTAGCCTGATCTATGAGAATCCCGAAGTTGTTGGTTGTATTTCCACCACCTCTACCAGTCAGGGTGATAGTTCCCCCAGCCGATTGCACTGTACTCGTGTTGGTAATAGATATCCCTCGATTATTAAATGTCCCGTTTCCGCCTGTACCATCGAGAGTAATACCCCCTGTCCCCGATTCTACTGTACTGCTATTAATGTTAATCCCGTTGTTGTCGCTTCCAGTTCCACTTCCCCCGCCACTACCAGTCAGTCTGATAGTTCCACTCGCCGATCGCACCGTAGAGTCAGCAATCGATATCCCGTTGTTCTTGTCTATGCCCGTGCCTGCGATACCCTTGAAAGTAATAGTTCCGGTCCCAGTTGATTCCACTAATGACCCAGCTTGAATAGCAATACCGCTGTTGTTATTTCGAGTACCGTTACCTCCTGTCCCTGTAAGCTCAATGTTCCCAGCACCGACATTAATTGTTGTGCCACTGCCAACAACGATTCCAGCAGTTCCGCTAACACTATTCCCCTTACCAATACCTATAAAATTGCCACCATTTGTATTAATCATCGCACCGGCGATCGTGAGCCTACCACCGCCATCATTATTATCGGCATCAGCATCAGCATTCAGGGTAACGTTGCCTGCGTTAGTTGTGATATTGGCCTTAACATTAATATTGTTATTAGCTAAAGCCGTCACTCCAATTCCCTTAGTGGTTATATTGACCGGAGCGTTAAAAGTAATGTTATTGGTAGCTTGCAGACTAACATTACTCGTGGCACTGTTAATCAAAGCAGCATCAATAGTATTGCCCCCGATGTCAGGGTCGGCAAATTGATCTACCTGAGTTAGTGCGGTAAAACTTCCCGCACCATTTTGAATAGTAATGTCTGTTGGATCGAGCAATAATAATCCTGGATTGCCGTTAGCAGCTAGAGTATTAACATTACCTCTGAAGTCTAAAAATTGCTTTCCGGATACTTCTACAAAGCCGCCATTACCAGAAAATAAGCCACCGCGAGCACTAATATTTCCATTAAAGCGAGTAGTTTCATCCGCCCAAACTATAACTCGCCCGCCATTGCCATTACTAACAGCATCAGCATTAATTGTCGAGTCCCGGCCCA
>NZ_JANMZH010000082.1:0-5632 GCF_031383065.1 Microcoleus sp. OTE_8_concoct_300
GCCGCTTCGAAACGCCGTATGCATTAACTGGCAATCTGAAACTAAAGGTGTTTTTTGATAAAAGTATTGTTGAAGTTTTTGTTAACGGAGGCGAAAGGGTTTTTACTGCTCAACTTTTCCCAGAAGAAAAAGATAATGGTATAGAATTTTTCAGTACTGGTGCCACTGGCGGATTAGCCTATTGTTATGTGTATGAAATAAAATCTGTTTGGTAGATTTTGGCCACTACTTTTATCCCTGGTTGTCTTTCGTGTCGTTTCGTGTAATTTCGTGGCCAAATTTCTTTCTATGGCTTTTCGCAATTTTAAAATGGTTGGCTATGTAGTGTTTGGCCGTGGTAGTTTTAATCAATTAGATCAAATAATTGCCCCGCATCGCAAAAATGACAAGCCAATGGTTTTCTTGGTTGACCATTTTTTTTCCGCAGTACCCGGTGGAACTGGGCATCCCCTTGTCAATCGCATTCCTGTTCGTGGAAATGATAAAGTGATTTTTGTGGATAGACGACCTATATTTATCAATTCACTGTTTGGTTATTTTGTCAATGCGTAAGTCCTAAATACCTGTGTTGTGATGAATTTTGAATCCCTACCCTGGATCTGCCGCCTAGTTGAGTTGGGTAAGGATGTGAATATCTTGGGCACCAAAAAACAACTGGCTGGTGCGCTACAGGGTGATCTCACTCAGGTGAGGATCGCAGATCCAGTGGGGTGTCTGCAAAGCCTTTTGGGAGATCTGCCAAAACTAATTGTCTCAGGACACTTACTTGGGATGACGCTTATGTCACCGAACTATTGCCATCCTCCAATGATGTATGGACGCTGGAAAGATTGGAATGGCAGTCCCCTTGAAGAACCGCCCCTGTTTTATCATGGGATTGATGAATCTACATCAGAACTGGTTGACAAGATCAGTGATGAGGTTCTGAAGATTAGCTACTCGATCACAACAGAATTTCCCGAGGTCGATCTTTCTCAGGTGATTCCTTTGTATGAGTGGGATATCATCCATTACGGAAATTACATTAAAGATCAAACGAACTTAATGACAACCACTACGACCAACTCTAGATATGAAGGCATTACTCATCCAATGCTCCCAACGATAGATGGCAAGTATATGCCAAACTTCAATCAGCGTTTTCTCACAGAAGATGTGCCGTTTGGTCTGGTTGTTATTCGTGGCCTCGCCGAGCTAGCTGGCGTCCAAACCCCTTACATGGATACAGTGCTATCGTGGTGCCAGAATAAACTGGAGAAAGAGTATTTAGTGGACTCTAGATTGGTGGGGAAAGACCTGGCGACTACCCGGTGTCCCCAGAGATACGGCTTTAAAACTCTGGCTGATATTTTAACGAAGAATCTCTAGTAAAATAGACGAAACTAAAGATTCTCTCCTAGCTGTTTCATTACTCAAACAGATCGGAGGCAATAGCTCGTCGATGATATTTTGAGGTAGTTCGGGAAATTTATCCAATTGTCTTGTTGTTTGCCGAAGAGATATGAGACCTCTTGCAAAAGTCGTCGCTGGGGTACTATAAGGTCAAGAAGCCGTCGCTCCAAAAGTATATCCTACAGATTTGGTAATTGGCTATGTCTTGAAATACGCTGGCTCTGGTGTTTAGCTGGGGTCTATCTCTATGCAAGCAAAAATACCATAATGCGATCGCGTTGGGATCGAGGACATACTCTTTACTGTCGTAGGTAGGCTCAAACAGCGATTAGTTTCAAGTACATTTGTAGGGAATTAGTAGCGGAATTAACAAAAATCAATAACCATAAGCTTCACTACTATTAACGAGGTCTAAAGGCTATGAAGCTGATAGAGTTTATTTTTTATTTCATGTAGTAGCCCCTCAGACTTTTCCGACTTTTTTCTTGGTTAAAAATTCGCCAACAATCTGTTATTATAATGTACGGAAATCCAAGATAAACGGCACAAGATGGCAACCAATTTACCATTAAGAACAGGTGCAAGTATAATTTATGACCGAAAAGTCCCTGTGGTTAACAGCTACAATGAATGGGATACTCTCCAAGAAGTAATTGTCGGTCGCGTTGAAGGCTCTGCAATACCACAATTTGAAGCGAATGTTAAGGTGGATGCCCCACCCAGATACTGGAATTTTTTTCAACAGTATGGGGGTCAACCTTTCCCTGAAGACCTAGTTGAGACAGCATCAAAGGAACTCAATGAGTTCTGCAAGATTTTAGAAGCCGAAGGTGTAACCGTGCGGCGGCCCGATATAATTGACTTTTCTAACTCGTATAAAACTCCAGATTTTGAAGCTTCTGGGTTGTATGCTGCCATGCCTCGCGATGTCCTGATTGTTATCGGCAATGAAATTATCGAGGCTCCAATGGGGTGGCGATCGCGTTTCTTTGAATATCGTGCATATCGTTCCTTAATGAAAGAGTACCTCAAACGAGGAGCCAAGTGGACAACAGCTCCGAAACCTTTAATGTCAGATGAACTCTACGATTTTGAATTCGCTGCCAAATCGCCAGAAGAGCAAGAAGCATTAGTTGAAATTGGGCAGTATGTGACAACAGAGTTTGAACCCTGCTTTGATGCTGCTGATATTGTGCGCTGTGGGCGCGACCTATTTGTGCAGCGCAGTCACGTCACTAACGAAATCGGGATTACTTGGCTCAAGCAGCACCTCGGCGACCAGTTTAGGGTTCATACACTCAAGTTCAAGGATTTCAATCCAATGCACATTGATGCCAGCTTTGTACCCCTAAAGCCTGGATTAGCGCTAGTTAACCCGGAAAGACCGTGTTATCAGAGCGAAATCTTCAAGAAAGCTGGCTGGGATCTGGTCAAAGCAGCGCAACCCACCACGCCAGACTCTTGGGAACTTCCCATTGCTAGCAAGTGGATCAGTATGAATCTTCTGTGCTTGGATACAGAACGGATTGTTGTGGAAAAGCAGGAAGAACCGATGCAGAAACTCCTGAAAGATTTGGGCTTTAAAGTAATTCCTGTTGATTTCCGACACTTTTACACCTTTGGAGGTTCATTCCACTGTGCAACCTGTGATGTTCGACGAGATGGAAAACTTGAAGACTACGGATTTTCTGAGCCTTGTGACGAGAACTAACTGAATAGACATCTCCAATAACTGCCAAACCTTTTCCCCGCTTGGTTTCTTGTCCGAAGCTCGCTTCGAGTTTCCAACAAGAAACTAACAGTTAAATAAGGGTTTGAAGCTGACGGGGTTGTCACCCCGTCAGGTTACAGCTAGCCGTAGAGAACGTTCTGCTAAATTATTATCCGGAGGAACTGAGGGGTCATTGAGAAAATACCACCATTGTTTTGCCTTATCCCGTAAGGATTTTAGTAACATACCTGCGGCATAACCAACTTGGCCGGGCCAAGTCGCCAAAGCTTGATTCAATCGTATTTTGAAATCCTGAACCCACGAGTGGTAGGTGAGTAGATCCCTCGTCTTGCGCCAGGACTCATGGGTTCGAAAAGCTTCATCAATTAATGAAAGAAATATTTGAGCGACTGCTGCATTGTTGTTGCCAGGAAGTTCCAGCACTTTCTTGAAATGCCGCCGTAAATGAGCCAGACACTTCTGTTGGGCTGCGATGTTCCCACCATTATAAACGCTGAAATCATCTGAGCTTAATACCATTTTTTTAAAGATGTGATAGAGATAAAGAATGTAAAATCCAAGACCATCCGGTGAGAAAACCAATGACGCGATCCGTGAAAGATGCCAAAATTTCCTGGACTTTTGTGCAGAGTTCGTCAAGATTACTAAACACCGACCAAGCTAAAGAATCTTTGAGATATTCCCACACTCTTTCTGTGGGATTTACTTCGGGACAAGCCGGAGGCTGAAATAGTAAAATAACATTGTCTGGTAATTCAGATGAGCTTAAATTATGAGAGTCGTGCGTTATCTACTTGAATGATGTGTAATTCCTCAGGATATTGTCTTGACAAAAGTTGTAAATATGCTTCCAAACAAACTTTGTCTAAATCCGAAAACTCCAAAAAAAAGTTTTTCTCTTTTGCGCTCGATACTGCCCCATACAGCCAAAAACACTCTTATTTCCATTGATGCTTTCCGGGCGGGCTTTACGCCTGAAAGCGTCAGCTTACGCCGACTTTATTGTATGCAGCCCTAGACTATCGTTCATCACTACACCAATAAGTAACTTTTTTATATGTGTTTACTTGAGGTAAAGCTTTGTCTAGTAAAGCTTTTATTTGTTGATGTAAGTTGTTTTTAAATTAATTAATTGCCGTAGATTTCTGAGAAATACTGCGAGGTCTTGGAATTTTTAATTTACTTTTTAATTCACCTCTAACTAAAGAATATACAGCCTGGTAACTACTGGCTATTCCTTTAATCAACCAGAGCCAGAGATGAACTTCTTGGTAACTCTGAAATCCTTCGGGGTCTCTCAACTCTTGTTGCAAGGTCGCTGCTATTTCAACTGAGAACTTTTTTGGGCAGCCAAAAACCTGCCGATTTTTTAACAAATTTTCCAGACCGCCCTCTTTATATTGAGAGAGCCAGCGATGAATTCTTGCCTCACTTTTACCTAAAACTGCCGATACTTCCCGCACAGTTTCTACTTGTTTTGACTGAAATAAATAAAGCATTTGAACTTTGTTATAAGCTAGGATTTTTTGCAAGCTGTTTGAGGATTTCTCGTAAATTTTCTACAGATTCGGTAATAGCTCTCTTGCAAAATAGTTTTATGATATAATGAAAAGTTTTGCTGAGAGTTGATTGAATCCCAACTCCTGACTTATTTGCACTCTTGTCTTGCTAGAAACAGGATAAAATGCTAGAAAGTTCTGTTGGTCGTTACAAAATAAGTAAATCATGAAAAATCAATCTTACCTAAATTTGAAACCCGATCAATTTCAACGTAGATTTGGTATCAAGATTCAAACCCTAAAAGCAATGGTTAATGCCAAGCGAAAACTTGGCCGTAGAAAATCCTAAAGACAGAAGAGGACGTCGCACCATCCTCACTCTCGAAGAACAGGTCTTAGGATCCTTGGAATATTGGCGAGAATATCGAACATATTTTCATATTGGGACAAGTTGGGGAGTATCTGAATCAACTATTTGCCGAATTGTAACTGATATCGAATCAACTTTAATGAAAACGGGAAAGTTCCGTATTTTTGGGAAGAAAGCATTACTAAAAAACTCTGATTATCCAGAGGTCGTGGTGATGGATGTCACATAAACAGCGATTGAACGACAAAAAAAAACAAAAAAGATATTACTCAGGCAAGAAAAAATGTCATACTCTAAAAACTCAATTGGTAATTAATCAAGAGACAAGAGAAATTATTTGCACTGCTTTTGGACCAGGGCATTGCCATGACTTTAACTTATTTAAAAAAAGTAAAATTCATTTTCATCCCGAAACAAATAGCTTACAAGATAGTGGCTATCAAGGGATAAAGGATTATCACCCTAATAGTTATATCCCTAGAAAGAAACCAAAAAATGCAGGGGGAACGCATCTTATTGAACACTGTTCATCAGTGGTGAGTATATTTTGAGATAAATTCACCATTCAAAGAAGCTACAGACACGCTTTGTAATGAGTTTTGTTAGAAAATAGGAACTGATTAATGGTGGTTTTTACGC
>NZ_JANMZH010000091.1:0-2683 GCF_031383065.1 Microcoleus sp. OTE_8_concoct_300
ACACCGCCAGTATCCTGCTCAATACCACCCCCACCGGAGCCACCACCCCCACCTTTGCCCCGCAAGTCACCTTCGCTACTGGCATTAACCCCAGCTCCGTCAGCATCGGCGACTTCAACGGCGACGGCAAACCCGACTTAGTCGTGGCGAACCAAGGCAGCAACAACGCATCCATCCTGCTCAACACTACCACCACCTCAGCCACCACTCCCACTTTCGCCGCAGGTGTCACCTTCCCAACTGGCGGTGCCCCCAGCTCCGTCAGCATCGGCAACTTCAACGGCGACGGGAAACCTGACTTAGCTGTGGCGAACATGATCGACAGTAATGCCTCCATCCTACTCAACACCACTCCCGCTGGAGCCGCCACCCCCACATTCGCTACCCAAGTCACCTTCCCAACTGGCGGTGGCTCCAGATCCGTCAGCATCGGTGACTTCAACGGCGACGGGAAACCTGACTTAGCAACGGCGAACTTCATCGACACCGTCTCCATCTTGCTCAACAGCACCGCCAAAGTTACCGCTGTCACCGCTACCACTGCCGACGGCAGCTACGGTGTCGGTGCCACCATCGCCATCACCGTCACCTTCGATTCTGCTGTCACCGTTATCGGCACGCCCCAACTGCAACTAGAAACCGGCACAACTGACCAATTTGCCAACTACGCCTCTGGTAGCGACACTACAGCCCTCACCTTCAACTATGTAGTGCAAGCAGGAGACACTTCTGCCGACTTAGAATACCTTGCCACCAACGCCCTCACCCTCAACGGCGGCACAATCAAAGAGACTGTTGATACGGCTTTTGATGCCATCTTAACGCTTCCCGCTTTAGCCTCAGCTAACTCCCTCGGCGGTAGCAAAGCCATAGTTATTAATCAAGCCCTACCGATTGATAACATTGCACCCACAGTTGCCTTAACATCAACTTCAGCAACCACAGTCAACGGTTTATTTAGTGTCACCGCTACCTTTAGTGAAAATGTCACTGGGTTTGATAATACTGATATCACCATAGCCAATGCTATTATCGGTAATTTTGTCACAGTTGATGCGAAAACTTACACTTTTGATATCACTCCCAGTGCTAGTGGTAATGTCACAGTTGATGTCCCGGCAGCTAAAGCTACGGATACTGCGGGTAATAATAATACCGCTGCAATTCAACTAATTCGTACTGCTAATATTACGTTACCAGTAACACCAACGCCCACGCCAGTAACACCAACACCAACGCCCGTCACGCCCACGCCAACGCCCGTCACGCCCACGCCAACGCCCGTCACGCCCACGCCCACACCAGTAACGCCCACGCCAACGCCCGTCACGCCCACGCCAACGCCCGTCACGCCCACGCCAACGCCCGTCACGCCCACGCCAACGCCCGTCACGCCAACGCCAACGCCCGTAACTCCCACGCCAACGCCCGTAACTCCCACGCCAACGCCCGTAACTCCCACGCCAACGCCCGTAACTCCCACGCCAACACCTGTTACGCCACCTCTTAACAACCAACCGCCGATCGTCAATAATCCAATATGGGCTCAAAGTCGTGCTACTGGGTTTTCTAGCAATACCGCTTTTGTCTTTGCTGCTGACACATTTATCGATCCAGATCCGGGCGATACTGTCACCTATACTGTCACCGCCTTAGATAATAATTCTGTCGCCGAGGGACAAGATTATATTTGGACGCAAGGCGTAAATGGGGGTCAGTACAAGCGGAAAACAGTAAATGCTTCGGTAACTACTATTCCGACAATATTTGCCGGGCCGAATGCTTCGCTAAACTTTGACCCCACTACCCGCACTCTCAGTCAAGTACCAGGAACTAATTTATCTTTACCACAATGGGTAGAAGTTAAAGCTACTGACAATCATGGTCAGAGTGTCAGTGAGTTATTGCATCTTCTAGGCTGGAACTCCACGGGTTTTGTTATTGACGACTATATTGCCGGTGCGAAGGTCTTCTTTGATGCTAACAAAAATGGCATCATCGATCCGAACGAACCCAAAGGGACAACTGACAGTCAAGGTGCATTTGGTTTTGATATTCCTTTCAGCACTTTTGATACTAATAATAACGGTAAACTAGATCCCACTGAAGGTAATTTAGTTGCTTTTGGCGGCACCGACATCGGTACTGGTTTACCCCTAGAAACTCCGCTCAAAGCTACACCAGATGCAGTTGTAATTAATTTACTGACTAGCATTTTAGCTGAATTAGCAGATCGCGGTTTAAGCGTTAATGATGCGAATGCCAAACTTACTAGCGCTTTCGGTATTCCCAGCGACATACCGCTGAATTATATCGATCCGATCGCCGCTACTCAAGGCGGACAACCTGGTGCTAAAGCTGTATTAACGGCGATGCTTGCCGCCCAAAACTCGATAACTCAAACAGCGGGATTAATTGAAGGTGCAAGTAATCTGACTTTGGGTGATGCTGTTAAGCAAATAGTTAGTACGATCGCCGATCGCATCCAAACCGGACTACCATTAGATTTCACCCAGCCCGAACAAGTGGCGGATTTAATCGTCCAAGTGGGCGATCGGGTGAAAGCGATCGATCCTAGTTTTAACGCCCAAGAGATATTAGTGGCGGCACCAGCATTAGGGCAGGTAATAGCAGCATCTAATCAACGTATTGTACAGGCGATCGCCACTAATACCGATCTCAC
>NZ_JANMZH010000093.1:0-5109 GCF_031383065.1 Microcoleus sp. OTE_8_concoct_300
GAGATTTTGTGGCGGTTTATCAAATATGAATGGCTGGAAATAGATGCCTATTCTAGCTGGCAATCTCTTGTTTCATCTGTCGAAAAAATTCTTAAAGAATTTGGAGATAATTATGTAATTAATTTTGCTTAACTACTTATACATAGCATAAAAAACGCTTTATTGCCTCAGTCCTATTTATAAATTGCTAAGGGCTACATTTTGCCCAGCCTCACTCGAGATCCTCGCAGCATCTGCCACCTTCAAAGCGTACAAACTACTGGCATTATTCACGTACAAAGGCGTACAGTTTAACAAATATTCCAATACCATATCGGTGTCTTTGGCAAACAAGCCGCGCCGCGTTCCCACTTCGATCACTCGCCGATTTTCTCCCTGAATTAATTGACCGGATTCAGGCGTAAAAACCAGGTTTCCTGCTTCACCGTAGATAGTAAAAACGTTTTCCGACTGCCAAAAAGTCTCTCCTTTTCCGTAAACAGTTTCAGCGACAAGGCCATTGGCAAAGCGCAACTGTGCATTGCACAAACAAGCTTTGTATAAATCCGGCTGAGTGTCCCAAAATTGAGCTTGACAGTTAACGCTTGTCACTTCCCCGAACAAATCGGTAAATCGGTGCAGTCGCGAAATTGCACCAACTAACGGAAACCCAAAGAGGGAAGGTTGATAAGTCCACCGCTGCGGCGCTGGATGTTTAGGAGTAATAGTAACGTAGCGGGCGTAAAAAACTTTACCGACTAATGGCAAAGATTCTTTGATTGCTTGGTGTAAACCGCCTAACAGTTCGATGTGTTCGATGTGGAGGAGTTTTTGCTTTTGGGTGGCAAGGGCGATCGCCATTTCTGCTTCAGATACGTCTAAAGATAGAGGATATTCGACCACAACGTGCTTGTCATTTTCTAGCGCCGCCAGGACAATTGCCCCGTGATCCCGGTTCACCGTACAGACGATTACCAAATCTAAATCGTCTCTTTCTACCAGCTTGCGCCAAGAAACCGCAGCTTCGGCCCCGAACCCCTGACAAAATGCTGCGGTTTTCTCCGGGCTGTGGCCCGCAACTGCTACCAAGTTCCATCGCCCATCAGCTTGAACCGTCTGGGCCCTCAACTTAGCCGCAAAACCAGTACCCACAATCCCCACGCGAATTGGAGAATTAACCGAAAAACCAGAGCGAGTATTAATCAGAGTCATAGGATTTTAGATTTTAGATTTTAGATTTTAGGTAAGTAGGTAAGGGAAAAAAAACCATAATATCCTGTAGGGTCTTGTAGGGGATCGAAAGCGCCAAGGATCTATACTAAGAGCCAGTTTATGGGCGCAAAACCCGGCTGCCACCTTATGTTTATTTGTACCCACTTACTTAGTTACAGACTTGCGTTGCAGGGGTTTAGGGTTCCATCGCCCAGATTTTAGGCGGCAGGGACTTGGCGCAAGCTGCCAGTCTTGCTGAAACTCGTCAGACACACCGCATACCAACAACCCGGTTTTTGTGCTGTACGACTCAAAACAGGATTTTTCTCACAAACCGGGTTGTTTTGCGCAAGTCGGGCAGCAACAGTATCGCACCGCTGACCCCAACATAGGTATAAGTAATCAAGATGAAATTAGAAAAAGTTATAACTAATCCCATTCAAATTTTTTGTAAATGAGTGTTGCAACCTTGCTTCTTTCCCCTACTATCATAGAGGGAACAAACCTAAGAGCTAACCTCAAAGCTAATAGAGCCTTGAAGGTTGCATTAGGAAAAATTATCAATATTGTTGAATTTTTGAGAGGATTTAGTGCATGGCAACAGCTTACAAAGTTACCCTCATCAACGAAGCCGAAGGACTTAACACGACCATTGAGGTTCCAGATGATCAGTACATTCTTGATGCTGCTGAAGAACAAGGAATCGACCTCCCCTCCTCTTGCCGCGCTGGAGCTTGCTCCACCTGCGCCGGCAAACTCCAAGACGGCGAAATTGACCAATCCGACCAATCTTTCTTGGACGACGACCAAATGGAGGCCGGATATGTCCTCACGTGTGTTGCCTATCCTAGGTCTGATTGTACGATCATAACTCACCAAGAAGAAGAGCTGTACTAAGAAAGGACGCTCCGCGCAATACCTTAAGAAACCGGGTTTCTCGTTTCCAGAATTAAGCTGAAATACGGCAATTATGTTAAGAAACCGGGTTTCTGTGTCTAAGACTGAAACAAGCCGCCAGGAGTCTGTCACTCCCAGCTATAAATTCCTAACTCTTTGAGCAGATAGCTGACCAAATAATTTTAGATTTTAGATGGCAGATTTTAGATTAACTGTGAAACCAATCTAGAATCCAAAGTCTAAAATCTAAAAGTTTTACGACTGATATTTAGTCTCGCGTTGCGCGGAGGAAAGTTTGTGTAGTGCCGATGATTTAAATCGCCGACTTTAGTAGGTATAAGTAATCAAGATGAAATTAGAAAAAGTTATAACTAATCCCATTCAAATTTTTTGTAAATGAGTGTTGCAACCTTGCTTCTTTCCCCTACTATCATAGAGGGAACGAACCTAAGACCTAACCTCAAAGCTAATAGAGCCTTGAAGGTTGCATTAGGGAAAAGTATCAATATTGTTGAATTTTTGAGAGGATTTAGTGCATGGCAACTTACAAAGTTACCCTCATCAACGAAGCCGAAGGGCTTAACCAGACCATTGACGTTGATGAAGATACTTACATTCTCGATGCTGCGGAAGAAAAAGAACTCGATCTACCCTACTCTTGTCGCGCTGGTGCTTGCTCCAGCTGCGCCGGCAAAATCATATCAGGCACAGTTGACCAATCCGACCAATCTTTCTTGGACGACGACCAAATCGAGGCCGGATATATCCTCACCTGCGTCGCCTATCCTAAGTCTGACTGCACGATAGAAACTCACAAAGAAGAAGAGCTGTACTAAAAAGGGGGCCGTCAGCCATCTGCTCTAACTCCAAGCTATTGATTAATAGCAGTTTGAGGCGATAGCTGACCGAATAATTTTAGATTTTAGATGGCCGATTTTAGATTAACTGTGAAACCAGTCTAGAATCCAAAGTCTAAAATCTAAAAGTTTTACGACTAATATTGAGTTTCTGAGAGAGGGACGAAAGTTTGTGTAGTGGCGATGGAAATCGCCAACTCTTAGGCCGACTCCGATCAACTATTCGCGCCAAAATGTAATTGCATCGCTGAGGGGTACAACTTGAGCGCCAGGAAAATAAAAGCCCAGAATTCGAGATCCATTCCAGCCCAAATTAGCTAAATTGTAAGAACCAGTCTGACTCATTCCCACCCCGTGTCCGAAACCGCCTCCGACAAAAGCATAACCGTTGAGAGTTTTGTCTGGATTGTAAATTGGTTCTAGGTAAAAAAGCGTGCTAATCGGCGGGTAAAAAGCATTGCGAATCTCGTCTTTGTCGATATCAATGGGGCCTAAGTCAGTTTGAACCTTCATTTGCAAAACTCGACCTGCAGGCGACCTTTCCACCACTTGCACCTGAGTGAGAGTTTTAAAATTAGCCAGGGGGTGCTGTTTTTTCTGAAGATACTGTTTGAGAAATCCACCAATTGCCGTCAAAGAAGCTTGTTCGCGCCACCGAAACGTTTCTTCTTTTTCCTCATTAAACCCTTTTTCCAAACTGATAAAGCGGCGGAAATTGTTTTCGTCAGACAAACTCTGCTTCGACAAATCCCAAACATTATTAGGCGAATCGACGATCGATCGCAAATATGGACGTTCCGGGCCCTGCCACACATCGTTAAAAGAGGCTGTGACGCCGCCGCTAGACGCGGAATAGAGCGCGTCTACTAGCTGATTTTGATAAGTTAGCACCAAACCGCTCGTTTGGGCGATCGCCTTATCACTTTGCGGATAAACCTCAGTCAAACCCTTATAAACTTGACAGTTAACATCAGCGCACAACTCATAATTATCCACAGCAAACCGGCGCAAATTTCTCAGGGCGTAGGTTCTCGCTAAAATAGTTTGAGCGACAATCGCAGCGTAAGGCGAAAAAGCCCCAATTTCGTGAGGAACAACACCCCGCAAATAAGTTTCGGTCAGCACTTTATTTACCAAAGTATAAGTGCCGTAAGCATTTTTTTGCAGGTGCAAACTGCCGCCATAACGGTGAGTTTGTTGAATTGCTTTTTCTGGTTCAGTAGCTGTCGCCTCTTGGGTGGTTTGTTCAAATACCTCAATCACATTTTTCCCTGCAGTCACATCCAACTCATTGCGGTTGAAACGAAAGCCGTTTAAAACCCAAAATGCTTGGGGTATTTGTTTAAAAACTTTGGAATCCAAAAAAGCTGTTTTGTTCCCTTGATCTTGCAAACTTTGCAACAGCCAGCGCCGCACCAAAGGAGAGTTGTAAGTATCTCTTTTCGCCCAAACTTGCCAGCGAAAAGGTTGAGCAATTTCTACATCAATTCCCTTAGCCCGCCACTGATTGGCGCTGTCTTCCGCACTCTCGAAACTGCGGTGAGAACTTAGTACCACTCGTTCTTCTACTGCCGGCGTTTCCAGCGGTTTCGGGGCTATTTCTAACTTGACGCTAGCAGCAGTTTTGGTTTCTATGCCTTGAGGAGTTTTGTAACGCAAAGTTAAGCTGTCGCCCGGTAATGCTTTCAGCGTCAGTTTGTCGGTTGCTTTCGTGCCAAACCGCTGCACCACGCCGATTTTGATGGGTCTATTTTGGGGAGTTTGGGCGTATGCCGCAGCGCCCAAAAGGGGCAACAGGCACAATGCGGTGAAAACAGTGCTAGAAATGCAGCTAAACCATTTGTAATGGGGAGTTGGAGGTGCTTGAGGGAACACAGTTATCTATCTCCCGATAGTTGAAATTTGGGGATTTTTGATTGTACGTTAGCACATTTGGCAGCTGCTACAGGGGAATTCCGGAAGAGAGGCTGGTTTAGTTGCCGGAATCCTGTTAAGTCATATCGTTTCCGGTTGCACCCGCGACATGATAAGCTGTTCGACATCTAAACTGCATTAACTAAGTTACCTTTATTTTTTATTTTTCGGTTCCATTTCATAATTAGTCCTCCTTCATTTAACAGTTTATGTAACAGTGCTTCTAGTTTTTCAATGGATTCAAATAATC
>NZ_JANMZH010000094.1:0-6105 GCF_031383065.1 Microcoleus sp. OTE_8_concoct_300
GCCCATCCCACAAACTTGTGGAATGGGCGTCCCTACCAACTAAGGAATGAGAATTAAATAACTTCCACAAGTTTGTGGGACGGGCGGGACGCCCATCCAAAAAGGACGGGCGGGACGCCCCTCCCACAATAACAATTAAAATTGTAAGTTATTTAATTCGCGATCCTAAAGAAACCGGGTTTTTTGCCTTCTTTGCGGGTTGCAACGCGTCTTTTTGTAAAAAAAACCGGTTTCTGGATCCCCATGCGTAAGCCTCAAATCATATCGTTTCCGGTTGCATCGGAATAATAAAATCGAGTCAACAGTTAACACTCAACCATTCAGTTTTTCGACCCGCCCGTCAACAGTCAACAGTCAACAGTCAGCAGTCAACAATCACGGACGGTGCAACCGGAATTGATATCAATTGACAATTTCACTGCGAGATACCTTACTATTTCTAGCAGGATTTGGCGTTAATTCCGGCGGCGAAACTTGAACACTTCCCCACTCATTCAAAAAGCTTTTCAGCAAAACCTCTTGCTGAGTGCGAAATGTCTCGACATTTTCCCCGCGATTCATAATCACAAACCACACTGTTTTTTGTTTTTGAGTTGGTAGCGCTCCGCCCAAAGCGCTAACATTATCCAAAGTGCCAGATTTGACCACTGCTAATTTGGGAAGCGGCCGTTCTGACAGTATTCCTTTATCTTTCCCAACTACAGTTAAGACATCAGCAACTGTCATGCTGTAAAGTTCAAGATAGCGTTCTAAAGCTATAAACAACGCGCAAGCAGCCCGAGGAGAAATGAGATTTTCTTCGCTCAATCCCGAACCGTTGACGAGTTGAATTTCTGCCGGAGGAACTCCGGTTGCTGCTGCTGCTTTTTGCGCGACTGTTTTAGCGCCGCCGACAGTATCAGCTAGCATATCTGCCATGAGATTGTTGCTGTACTGATTCATTTTCTTGATCAGTTCGGCAAGGGGCAAAGAATAATGTTTGACTAAAGGCTGCACGTCATTGGGAGGTGCTGGCAAAACTTTGACAGTACCCTCAATTGTTATTTGGGGTTTCGGCGTATTTGGAGGCAGTGTTTGATACTGGGCGGCGGCTTCGCTGGGCCAGATTTCACTGTTCAAGCCTTGTTGGAGCAATTCTCCAGATTTGAGGGAATTTAATTCAAAATTCATGTAAAAATTATCGACAATTATCAAATTGCCAGTGACTCGCTTGATGCCTTTTTGATGTAAGGCGTTACCGAGGGCGATCGCCTCTTCCCAAACAAACAACGGATCGGCGCTTCCCTGGACAATTAAGTCGCCTTTTAATACGCCGTTTTTTATTTTTCCATTTGTACCAATTAAGGTAATGAATTGATGTTCCGGCCCGAATTCTTGCAGCGCTACGAGAGATGTTGCTACTTTGGTAATAGAAGCGGCGGACAGAGGAACTGTACCTTGATGATTGGCTAGTAAAGTATTGCCAGATTGCACCCAGACGCCTTGGTTCTCTTTGGCAAAACCTTGTGCTGTCAACCCGTTGAGATATTGCTGGATTTTGGTACTTGTGGGGGTTTCGGGATTGTTAACAGAGAGTATTAAGGGCTGACTTGGTTTAACAGGCGGCCGGTTCGATTCAGCTACAGGAGAGGGAGATGCAAGTTGGGGTGATTCAGTAGCGGCGCAGCCGGTAATAATTGTGAGAAGGGCGATCGAACTCGCAGCAGTCAAGTAGCGGTTTTTCAGCATTACTTTAATTTTTTCCATCAAATTTACGATCGTCTGTCAGCACGCCCGATGGAAAGTTTAGCACTAGCCAGCGCGTTGTGGAGCCTCGGCATCTGAGTTACCAGACTCCCGAACCGCTGACATTACCTATCTTCTTCTCCATCTTCCTTCGCGTTCTTCGCGTCTTCGCGGTTCGTTAAATAGATATTCTTTAAATGCTTCGGGATTTTATCTTCAGCGCCTGGGGCCTTCACCCCAGGCCGATCGCTCTGACAAATTCAAGGGCAAACAGGTTTACCCAGCCATACTCCCCATACTCAGTGGCACCATTTCGCCGTGCATTGTCAGGCCTAATAACATCGGTCCGCCTGGTCGTATCAACTCTCCTGTAAGCGCGCAGCGTTCCTCCTGCTGTGCTGTGGCATTAATGCTAGCTCGAATATCCGATCGAGAAAACATCTGGCGATACTCTCCAGACTTCTGCTGCACATAATTCCAGAGCAAATCTCGAATCAAAGCTTGATAGCCTTGATTGCCCGCGAGCTCTTTAAGTCTCTCTTTGAGTTCTCTTTCGAGTCGAATGCTGGTGACTTCCATTTCGGTGGTTGAGGTTCTAGGTAGGGTATGCATAATTTTTCTCCGTGACAGGGTGGACATATGTGTAATATTAGTGTAGTATGTTTAAAGCTAGATTTAAAGCTCTCTAATCACTTTCTGCCTACAGTGAAATTTCTCCCCACCTACTCCACCTATCAACTGAAGTGCGATCGCCCCAGGGGTCGCTCCGAGTCGTTATGGCACGTCTTGAGCACGGGTTTTACGACAGTCGCACCGACCTCGTGGGCGGGCTCTGGCCTAATTAAACCCGGTTATAGTGAATTAGGACAAATGGCAGAAATAAATTACCACGAGGTAGACCAGGAGGGTCAGCGATTGGCACAGCCACATCGAGATACGCGAAGCGGGAGGTACAGCTAAACGACTGTACCAACACAGGATGAAAATTTGCCTTTAGCAGTTTTTCTAGCCCCCGCTTCTAAGTAAGAGAAGCGGGGGCATTTGATTGGATATTTGAGAAATTCCCAAAGGCTTGGGGAACTCGCAAAAACTAGATATAGCCAATGCAGGCGTTGCACCGAAAATTCCAAATCCCAAATCCCAAATCTAAAATCTAAAATCCAAAATCCAAAATCCAAATGAGGAGGAGCAAGCCATGACCGTAGTAACTGATGTATTGAGGCAATCTGTAGTGGTGTTTTCTCAGAACTACCTACCGATGAGCCGTGTCAACATCAAACGGGCGATCGTACTTTTGGTAACAGGCAAGGCTGAACCTCTGGATTTTAGCATCGGCAACGGCTGGCTGGTGCGATCGCCCAGCACCAGCATCCACGTACCCGAACAAATCCGCTTGACTTTTGGTAACAGGGAACGCCTGTGGAAAGTGCCCCCGGTCAATCGCCGGGAAGTTCTGCGCCGCGACGCTCATTCTTGCCAATACTGCGGTAGCAACCGACATTTGACGCTGGATCACGTCATGCCTCGATCGAAGGGCGGCTCGCATACTTGGGACAACGTGGTGACTGCTTGCGAACGGTGCAACTCTCGTAAGGGCTCACGAACTCCCATAGAAGCTGGAATGTCTCTGCGAACTAAGCCGAAGGCTCCTATACACCCCACTGTTGCTTTTGCCGAACTTTTTTGGCACGAATACCAAATTGGGGAATAGGGGATGGGGAATAGGCCAAACAGGCCAAACAGGCCAAACAGGTAATTGGTAATTGGTAATAGCTAATAGTTAATAGCTAATTCCGTCCTGTAATTGAAAAGGATTTTAGGTCGGAACCGCAAACTTTTCATTCCGACATATCCGATGCCCAATTCCCGATGCCCAATTCCCGATGCCCGATGCCCGATGCCCAATTCCCAATTCCCGATTACCAATTTTCAACTTTCAATTTTTAACTTTCAATTCCAAATTTAGGGCTGTCAATATGCTGAAGTTGACTTACACTGAAACGGGCTTTAACCTAGAGCGTTTGGCTCAATCTCCCGAACAGTTAGTGGCGCTGCGAGTTGTGCTGGCTATGCGAGTTGGTCAAAGCATCAGCGTCGAACCGAGCACTGCAGCATTTTTGCTGCCCGCGAATTTGGCGGCGCTGTCTCTGTTGGAATCTGAGGTGCGCCGAGACGACAACGATGCGATCGACCTTTGTGTTGCTGATGCTGACTTTGTAGAAGTGACTCTGCGCGGTACATGGATTTCTGACGCCTCTGAGGGGGCTGACGGCGTGTTTGCGACTTTGTTGGGCGATCGGGCCGAGCTCTTGCTGCTCAAACTCTGGCTCGAAACTCAGGCTGCTGCGGAGGTTGTCGGGGAAGTCGGCGATTAATATCGGATGTTGAACAAGGAAGAGGTTCGAGGGAAGAAGCAAGAGGGAAGAAGCAAGAAGGAAATATTTTCTTCATCTTTCACTCCCCCACTTTCTCCCTCAGACACTCCCCCACAAAGGACCATCTCCCCTCTGCCATAACAGACAATTTATATGGGTAGCATCCCCGCCGATCGCTCATTTTAGCTAGCCAGACGGGAAACCCCACACTATACCACTTCGGTTAGTGTAGGATGAGAGGCGCGTGAAACGAGGATTCCACCTTTTCATGACCTCACAAGCACAGCTTGGAGTAATGAAAAGGTGGATGACGACATCAAAGCACAACAAGTATCTTTATTTAACAGGTCAATCTTGTTGTTCGATATAATTATTTAATTGCTTGACATAGTGCAGTATGTCCTGGTATTTTTACACTAAATAAATGCGTAAAGGTCGTAGCGCAATGAAGACAACATACCAGTATCAGTTCTGTCCCGACACCAGTCAAAAGTTAACCCTCAACCACTGGTTGAGGATTTGTCGTTATTGGTATAATCGGCAGTTGGGCGAGCGATTTGATTGGTGGGAGATGAACCGTACCACTGTAAATGCTTGTCCATTGATTGCTAGTATCTCTGCACCCCGAGAAAAGCCCAACTAAGCTGTTGAGCATTTAAATAGAATGTCAACAAACAATCTAAGTCTTGTGGGGTGGGCGTCTCGCCCGCCCTGAATATGCAATTTAAATGCGTGACAGCTTACTACTCGCAAAAACAACAATTGCCCATCATCAAGAAAGACTTGGTAAAAGTTTTCCATAGTGGGGAACTCTTGGATTTTAAGCAGGTAGATTCAACTATCCTGCAAGATGTTTCTAAGCGAGTAGATAAAGCCTTTGAGCGATTTATAGTAGGGGATAGTAAGGGCGGAAGATCGGGTAAACCCCGATTTAAGACTGAAGCGGATTACAGGACGATGACCTTTTCTACGGCTAACAACGATTGGATTAAATTGGTTCGTAAGAATTGGATTTACATCCGATTGCCGAAATTAGGTGTCGTGAAAGTTCGGAAGCACCGCTCAATCTCCGATGGATTTACCATCAAACAAGTTAGTGTGACTAAGAAGGCTGATGGCTGGTTTATCCAGATAATGCTCGATGACTCTTCGGTTCCCGAGTTCGCAGCCGACAAAATTACCCCAAACTGGGACAACTCAATTGGGTTGGATGCAGTGCTGCACGAAGATGTCTATTTGGCAACGTCGTCAGGCGAGAAGTTGCCCTCTTTAAAACCGCTTCGTAAAAATCAAGCTAAGTTAGACCGTATTTCAAGAAAACGAAATAAACGGAAACGTGGCTCTAAGGCTAGACGCAAATTAGCTAAAAAGGAAGCAAAACAACACCAGAAGATAGCTCGTTCTCGTCAAGATTTCCACTATAAGACGGCTCACAAGCTGGTGAGGTCGGGAGCTAAGTTCTTTTTCCATGAAGATTTAAACTTAAAAGGCTTAACAAAGCGGAACGAAGTTAAGCAAGATGATGCTGGGGTTTATCTTCCAAACGGTCAATCAGCAAAATCAGGACTAAACAAGTCTTGGCTAGACGCTGCGTTTGGTCAATTTTTCAAGACGCTGGAATACATAGCCGAAAAAGCTGGATCAGTCGTCATTTCGCAAAAACCTGTTTATACTTCAATGGTTCTGTGCTATCGGAATGAAATTATTTTCACCGATTGCGGTATCCGAAACTATTGGGATGAGCAACATTCTTTAATGGTCGATCGCGACGTGAACGCCGCGATCAACCTAAAGAAACTGGGGTTGGACATTTTCCCCAGTATAAAACGCCGTGGCGGGAATCTTTCTATAGTAGGAACTATAGATGATAAGCTGTTCGACATCTAAACTGCATTAACTAAGTTACCTTTATTTTTTATTTTTCGGTTCCATTTCATAATTAGTCCTCCTTCATTTAACAGTTTATGTAACAGTGCTTCTAGTTTTTCAATGGATTCAAATAATC
>NZ_JANMZH010000141.1:0-45000 GCF_031383065.1 Microcoleus sp. OTE_8_concoct_300
TCGATCGAAATTCCCGCCCCGGCTCAGCGATCCCCAGCCTTTCCTCCTGCATCCTTCGTCGCTTACATCTTATAAGATATGTTACAAGTATTTTCGGAATGTAAAGCAAAATAAACAATACTTATGATGATAAAAAGAATATTAAAATTTGAGAGCGCCAGTTTGTTGATATATTTTTAACAGCCCGCGATCGGGCAAAAAAATTAAGCGAATACTAGGAAGCGAGATATGGCTTACGCTCAAACCCAAACTCAATCAAAGGCTGGGTATAAAGCCGGAGTTCAAGACTATAAACTAACGTATTACACGCCGGACTACACGCCGAAAGATACAGATATTTTGGCAGCATTCCGCGTCACACCGCAGCCGGGAGTTCCCCCAGAAGAAGCTGGAGCTGCTGTGGCTGCTGAATCTTCCACAGGTACATGGACGACTGTTTGGACTGACCTCCTGACCGACCTCGACCGCTACAAAGGTCGCTGCTACGACATCGAACCAGTTCCCGGTGAAGACAACCAATACATCTGCTTCATTGCTTATCCTTTGGATTTGTTTGAAGAAGGTTCCGTCACCAACTTGCTGACCTCTTTGGTCGGTAACGTGTTCGGTTTCAAAGCTCTGCGCGCTCTGCGGTTGGAAGACTTGCGGATTCCCATTGCTTACCTGAAAACCTTCCAAGGCCCTCCTCACGGTATTACCGTTGAGCGGGACAAATTGAACAAGTACGGTCGTCCTTTGCTGGGCTGTACAATTAAACCCAAATTGGGTCTGTCTGCTAAGAACTACGGCCGTGCCGTTTACGAAGTTCTGCGCGGCGGTTTGGACTTCACCAAAGACGACGAAAACATCAACTCGCAACCGTTCATGCGCTGGCGCGATCGCTTCTTGTTCGTTCAAGAAGCTATTGAAAAAGCCCAAGCAGAAACCGGCGAAGTCAAGGGTCACTACCTCAACGTAACTGCCCCCACCTGCGAAGAAATGATGGAGCGGGCTGAGTTCGCTAAGGAAATCAAAACCCCCATCATCATGCACGACTACCTGACCGGTGGTTTCACTGCTAACACCACCTTGGCCAAATGGTGCCGCCGTAACGGTATCTTGCTGCACATTCACCGCGCCATGCACGCCGTGATTGACCGTCAGAAAAACCACGGTATCCACTTCCGCGTGCTTGCCAAGTGCTTGCGGATGTCCGGTGGCGACCACCTGCACTCCGGTACAGTTGTGGGCAAACTCGAAGGCGAAAAAGGCATCACGATGGGCTTCGTAGACTTGATGCGCGAAGACCACATCGAAGAAGACCGCAGCCGCGGTATTTACTTCACCCAAGATTGGGCCTCCATGCCCGGTGTCATGCCGGTTGCATCTGGTGGTATCCACATCTGGCACATGCCGGCTTTGGTGGAAATCTTCGGCGACGACTCCTGCTTGCAGTTCGGCGGCGGCACTTTGGGCCACCCTTGGGGTAACGCACCTGGTGCAACTGCTAACCGCGTTGCTTTGGAAGCTTGCGTCCAAGCTCGTAACGAAGGCCGCAACTTGATGCGCGAAGGCGGAGACATTATTCGCGAAGCTTGTAAGTGGAGCCCCGAACTGGCTGTTGCTTGCGAACTCTGGAAAGAAATCAAGTTTGAGTTCGAGGCAATGGATACCGTTTGATGATTTTGGGTTTGAGATTTTAGGTTTGAGGTCGCAAACTTGCTGGGAAGTCTTTATCTTTGAAGAAGATTTACTTGTAAGTTTGCATCCACAATCTAAAATCCAAAATCTAAAATTTGAGGGAGCTGGGGTCAAAAATGGATCTCAAACAAGTTGCGAAAGACACCGCTAAGGTGCTGGCAAGTTACCTAACCTATCAATCCGTGCGGATAGTGGTCGCTCAGTTGAGCGAAACCAATCCTCCTCTGGCAATCTGGTTGAATGACTTTTCCACGAAGAGCAAAATCCAAGATGGAGAAGCTTACATTCAAGAGTTGCTGAGGGAAAATCAAGATTTAGGATTTCGGATCATGACTGTGCGAGAGTATCTGGCTCACGATGTGACAGAATATTTGCCAGAAATGGTTTCTACTGGCATTCAACAGGCGAATATGGAACACAGACGCCAGCATTTAGAGCGAATTACGCAACTTAATTGGTCTGTTTCTAGCAGTAATCCTGAAACATCAATAGATTCTGAACCGAATCTGGATAATTTGTCGAGTTAATCGATCGATAAGTGCGATCGAACACACACCTTAGAGATACAAAAAATGAAGACTTTACCTAAAGAGCGTCGTTACGAAACTCTGTCCTATTTGCCCCCGCTGACAGACGCGCAAATTGCCAAGCAACTCCAGTACATCCTGGATCAAGGCTACATTCCCGGCGTAGAATTCAACGAAACCTCTGCTGCAGAAATGCGCTACTGGACTTTGTGGAAGTTGCCTTTGTTTGGTGCTCGCAGCGTCCAAGAAATCATGGCTGAAGTTCAAGGTTGCCGCCAAGAAAATCCGACGTGCTATATCCGCGTCATGGGTTTTGACAACGTGAAGCAATGCCAAGTGCTGAGCTTCATCGTGCACAAGCCGAACACCAGAGGCTACTAAAAAGTATTGGCTGACTAATCTAAATTTTAGGTTAACAGTCATTGCAGATTGGAGGCGGGGAATTTTCCCTGCCTCTTTTTTTATAGTTTGCAAATAGCTTTTAACACTTGCAGCAACAAAATTGAAGAGTCGGACTCCATCAGGTTTAGCAAAGGCATTAGCTGATAGGTTGGAGTATTGCTCCCCTGAATATTCACGAACTGATAGTGCATTCCATTTGTTGTCAAACCCCAGATTGTGTCTTGATATTTTAAATTTTGATAAGCATAGGTTAGCAATTGGGATAAACCCATCAATGCGTTGATTCCAGAATTTTTACTTTCAATCACCAAAACCCAAAAATATGTATCGCTTCTGATAGGTTTTATCCTGTTGACAGCCAAGATATCAAACCGTCCTTTAATGATTGTATCTTCATCTTCAATGCTAATTTCGGCGATGTCTTGTTCTAAACTAATTTTAATCGGGCGGCGGTAGAAGCCAGCCAATCGCATTAGGGGAAAAGTAGTCAGAGCTTTTACCAATCCTTCAGAAACTCGATCCGTTGAAATGTAGTCATCGAAGTCATCCCTAATTTGTATAAGTTCCTGCTGTTCGTGTTCTGTGATATCTTCAAGGGATAGCAGAGAGGTAAATGAGTTAGTGTACTGCTTTTGAAAGCCGAACAGACGGTGTACTTCTGCTAAAGTTAGGTTTTTGGCGTTAATAGTTGTTGTCATATTTTGATATGTATTTAAGTTTTAGCTATAATTTTAACATAGAGATTGCGGTGATCGAGTAGCAAAATCCATGACCCCGAAAGAAGCACGAGAATTATCTATCAGTTTAAAACTTCCTGAATTAGTAGGAACTGCCTTAGAGATTCAGCAAGCAGAAATCATTAGAGCAGAGAAACTTCAACAAGTTCCCTTTTTTGAGGCTAACTGGGAAATGTTTATGACAGAGCTTGAAAATAGAGATTACTATGACAACTCTCTCCAGCTACTCAGACAAAATGATGTCGCTAAATTTTGGATAAAATACCGCGAATTAGATTTTTGGCAACTTCTAAAGCTTTTTCAGTAAAGTTGCACATTCACCATTTAATTTATTTTAATCTATCCTCTCCATCACAATACAGTCAACAATTTCGTATCCCCAATTATAGTGTTTATTTGCCAGTTGCTTTGCCATGTCATATTCACCTAAATAACACAGTTCAGCTAACTTTTGATATCCTTCCTCTTTCTCTTGCTGCCCTCTTTCCCGGCGCAGCCTTTTTCTTTCTGCTTCTGAGAGAGAAGGTCTTTCTAAACCAAATACATCTATTTCGCTAATTCGTTGCATGGTTGCCTCCTAAAAAGGAATTGATTCTACGATCTCACCGTCAACTATTTCGTAGCCCCATTCTGGATGTTCGGTGATTTGTTTTTCAATCATACTCCGACCCATCGGAGTTTTGCAAGCTTTCTGCAAAAGTTCAATACTGGGAGCTTCAACAACTGAATCTGACTCTTTTTCCTTACTTTCCTGTTGTTCTACTAAAGTTCTGGGGGAAAGGGTGTTAGCAGTCGATGGTGTGAGGGAAATTTGAGGTGCGATCGCTTCCAGTTTCTTCATGACACTTTCTTTGGTAAATTGAGGTTTTTCTGTAAAGGAAGGTGGCAGATAGGGTGTCTGCACTCCTAGGTTTTTGGCTTTGAGTGCATCATCAGCAAGGCGATCGCACTTTCGCAAAAATCCCTCCCACAAATCGTTACCCAAAACCGGGTTTCTCAAGTCAGCACGGGCTTTAGATACTGCTGCTTCTAGCGGTTCGCCTTTGTGGACGTAATACTGAATTCGCTCCTCTTCAAAAGCAGGATAAGGCACTTCCGGCTCGATTTCCCAATCCCGCTGGACTTTCTGACTTTCTCCTAACGGAATTCCGGCGATAAATTCCTCCCAAAAAGTCGAGGTTAAGCCTTTTGTCATGCTGTCAATAATTTTAAATGCCCATCCAGAAGGATTGCCAAATCCTAAATTACGTTCTTTAGCATATGCTTCTAAGGCTCGCTGAAAGTTATGCAGTTCTTCTTCGGAGTTCCAAGGGCCGCTAAATCGGTAATTCGGGGTGACAGCAACGGCTATTTGCTGGCGAGGTTGCCCAAAATATTTGTCGGTTTTAACTGCATGATTTGGGGGTGATGTTTCGGGGAATATTTCTACAGGGTGAGTGTTGTTTTCGCGGCTTTTTTGTGTTATAATATCCGCAGGATTGGGTGTCCAAAAGTTATTGAGTTTTTCCTCGAAAGCGTCAATGTCCGCCCATAGTTCTAGGGTGTCCGTGTTGGGATTTGTTAATTTTTCTTTGAGGAGCGATCGCACTTTGAGTTGCTGTCTCGCAAATTCCTGTTCTTCCTGATTTAAACCAGTGGCTTTTTCTATTTCTGTGCTGTTAGTTTTCACCCATTCGCCGGAGTAGGAATGTTGTGCTTGCCATTGCAATAATTGGCACAGAAAAATACTGGCTGTGACTCCGCCGGTGATTTTGGCGAGTTTGGGATAGTAGATGGCGGGATTGCCGAGATTCCCTAAAAATATTCCTATTTTCATTTTGTATATTCTTAATTCCGTTGAATCCAAGGGTGTTTATGGGCGCACCTTACCTTCAATCCTAGTGTGCGCGCATAAGAACCTTACCTCGACTAAACTAGCATTGAGAAACTTAAGATTTTCTTTAAGCTTCTGTCTATTCCCGACTGAATGGAGTTTCTAGAGGAAAGACGGGACTCGCGTATGCGATCGCCTGATTGACAGGAATGACTTAAACGTAATATTAAATTATTTACTGTACAGATCCTCCGCAAATGAATCCAGAACGCCAAGAGGCTTATTTGAAATTAATCGAGCGAGTGCTTACCTGTCCCAGCGGTCAAGAACCAGAAGTTTTGAGTTGCTGTTCCGATTTAATTGATGCGGGATTTGTGCAAATGCTAATCGAGATATCGGCTTCAATGGCCCGCGAAGGTGACGAAGATACTGCTAATTTTTTAGTGCAACTTGCTCGTTTGCTGGGGAAATCTTTGGGTTTGTCGCCGGATTTGATGCCTGCTGGGTAGAGTAGTGCACGGGGGTAGAGAAAAAGTGCGATCGCCTCGTTGTATCATGTTTTGATAAATCGGGGCGATTCCCTAGCCTTCGGGATAGCTTCGCTTCACGTATTTTTTAAAGGCATAGATGGCTTTACAGTTGATATTCGAGAGGTTCACAAAACTCATTCACGCCAGTTTTAAATACATAAATAATCACCGAAGCCACCAAAATCTCCGGGCAAATTTTGGCAGCCACTAAATCTCTAAATGCTGCATTCAATTCTCCGTTTGTCAACTCTTCTTTGACCTCAGATTTGCAGATAGCAACGCGGCATCTTTTAGCCAATCCGTCTAACCAATTTTCTGATATATTCGGTTCTTGTCCGGCTTGAATTGCTAGTGATATCGCTGCATCTTCGATGTTACCTTCGCAATCTTCGATTGCGTCTAGGGCTTTTAGGGCTTCGGGATATTCGGCTAATTGCGAGCGAAATTGGGCAATTTGTTGTGAGGTAATAATTACCATATTATTTTCCTGTGTTTTTTGCTGGTGGGATAAGTTTAGCAATTAAAGTTGATATTATAGCATTTTTTTTGAGGTTGGGATTGGTATCATTCTTAGCAACGGGCAAGATGCCCGTTCCACAAAGAGTTAATTTGGTTGTGGGGTGGGCTTTATTGATGGGCGGGCTAGAAGCCCACCCCACAAGCAAGAAATAATGTCTCTTGTGGAACAGGCATCTTGCCTGTTGCAAATGGCTGATTTATCAGCGGGCTAGAAGCCCACCCCACAAGCAAGAAATAATGTTTTTTATGGAACAGGCATCTTGCCTGTTGCTGACCGCAATCCCTGCTACAATAACAAAAACCAACCGTCTCACCATCTCACCAATGTTAGATAAAATCTGGCGATTCCTCAAACAATTAATTCGGCGGCTATTCGGCACAAATCCGAAAATTCAACTGACACCTCCTCAACCTGCGCCAACTTTGACTGATGCGGAATACGAGGCGAAGTTCATGGAACTTCTCGAAGGGGTGAATCAGGGCTGGGGAAAAGGCGGTGTTGCGGAATTATTAAGCGCCAAACAAATTGAAAATGGTGATTTGGCGGCTTGGTTGCGAGGGTTTGGGACTCGATTGTTGGCGGGCGCGCAGGGGAGTACAGAGGGCGGACACGGGGGCACGGCCCCTACGGATGCGGTGGTATCGCTTCAGGAATTGGCGCGCAGGTTGGAGTTGTTGGGTAGAGTTGCGGGTGGGGAATTGTCAGAGGTGGCGGGGAATGTTGGTAAGGAGATTTTGGTTGAGTTTCCGCTAGTTTCGGTTGGGGGGGAGAGGAGGTTGATGGGGAGGCTAAACTCTGGTTCTATCGGGGTAAAAAAGAATATGATTTAAACGATTTTGAAGGAGCAATTATCTCCTATGACAAAGTTTTAAAAATTCAACCTGATTATCACAAAGCCTGGTACTGTCGGGGCTTTGCACTGGGTAAATTAGGCAGGCTTGAAGATGCGATCGCCTCCTAGGACAAAGCCTTAAAATTCAAACCAGATTACCACTGGGCATCGAAAAACCGGACAATAGCACTTAAAAAATTAGGAATTGTATAAGGATTAATTTTTAATTAAAACAAAGATTCTCAATAAAATGGCGCTAAAATAGATTAATCGGCGATTGGAATCAGGGCAACGGATTGCCCCTACCGCACAAACTTTCGTCCGCGCAACGCAAGACTGAAGAGAGGAGAAGAGAAGAGAGGTAATAAAATGACAACCGTTACTTTAAACTTAGATACTGTCGAACTAACAGACGAACAGTTTTACCGTTTGTGCCAGATGAATCGAGATTGGCAATTTGAACGGACACCTAAAGGAGAAATTATCATTATGTCACCCGTAGGCGGAGTCAGCGGCAATCGAGAAGCCTATTTAATTACAGAGTTGGGCTTGTGGAACCGTCAAACGCAGCTAGGGATAGTGTTTAGTTCTTCCACAATTTTTCGATTGCCCAATAATGGCGATCGATCGCCTGATGCCGCTTGGGTTAGCTTAGAAAGATGGTCTGCTTTAACAACAGAAGAACAAGAGAAATTTCCGCCAATCTGTCCTGATTTTGTCATAGAATTGCGATCGCGCACAGATTCCCTGCGGCCGCTTCAGGAGAAAATGCAGGAGTATCTAAACAGCGGTTTGCGCTTGGGTTGGCTAATTAATCCTCAAGACGAACAAGTAGAAATTTATCGCCCTTCTCGCGAAGTAGAGATTGTACAATTTCCTGTAAGTTTATCCGGAGAAGATGTCTTGCCCGGATTTGTGCTTAATTTGCCGATGACTTGATATTGCCTCAAATTTTTCCTGTTTCCAACTGTATTTTTTTCGGACAAATATCATCATCATACCAACCAGTCAAAGCCACCGCCAAAGCATCCGCCGCATCGTCCGGTTTCGGAATGTAACCCAACTCCAACTCCCGCGCCACAGCCTCTTGCACTTCAGATTTATCCGCATTACCGCGGCCGGTCAAAGCTTGCTTAATTTGAGCCGGCGTAAACTCGAACAGCGGCACTCCACACTGCGCCAATACTAGCGTCAAAACGCCCCGCGCTTGCGCTACAAGTATCGTATTTCCCATCTTGTAAAAGAACAGTTTTTCGGCAATTGCTAGATCAGGTTTAATCTGTTCAATTACCTCGTGCAAATCGTCGTAAATTGTTTTCAACCGCTGTCCCATTTCCTGTTTTGGCGTTGTTTGTATGACGCCGCAATCAATCAGGGAAACGCTGTTTTTATCTTGTTTGCCCGGGACAATTTGACAAGAAATTGCCCCGTAGCCAAGATTTGCTAAGCCCGGATCTAATCCTAAAATTCGTTTTTCCATTGCCAGAATTAGTAATTGGGAATGGGAATAAGGTAGGAAAATTTGGGGAAGGTTTCATCACCACAAATTACCCATTACCAATTACCAATTACCAATTACTCCTCAGTTGATTCTAGACCGAATACCCGATCGAACACTTTGGTCACTTTAGAACCAGAATCTATTGATTCTAGCGGATCTTTCCGCAATCGGTGGCGCAAACATAGGGTCATCACCCGGCGAATATCGTCCACTGTCACCTCTGTGCGGCATTCTAAAGCGGTCAAAGCTTTGGCGGCGCGATTTGTGACCAAATCGCCCCGCAGTCCGTCTACGTCCAATTCCGCGCAAACTTGGGAGATTTTTACTCGCAAATCTCGATCGATAGTTACCGACTTCAACCTTTCCTGAGCCTCCACCAACGTCTGCTGCATATCATCTTGTTCCTGCTGATATTTCGCGAGAAACTCCGGCGGATTTTGGTCAAAACTCGATCGCTGTTCGACAATTTCCACTCTTAAATTCGGGTCTTTTACAGTCCGAATTTCGGCGTGCATCCCGAATCTGTCGAGCAACTGCGGCCGCAATTCTCCTTCTTCTGGATTCCCGGAACCGATTAAAATAAACTTAGCCGGGTGGCGGATCGAAATGCCTTCTCTTTCAACAGTATTCCAACCGCTGGCGGCGGAGTCGAGCAAAACATCGACTAAATGATCGTCGAGCAAATTGACTTCATCAACGTACAGAATGCCGCGATTAGCTTTAGCTAAAAGCCCGGGTTCAAAAGCTTTAACACCTTCCGACAAAGCTTTCTCGATGTCGATCGTACCGCAAACTCGGTCTTCGGTAGCGCCCAAAGGTAAATCTACCATTTGGACTTTCTTGCGGGCGATTTTAATGTCAGTTTGAGATAAAGTGCGATCGCGCACCTCGTCACTCATCAAATCAGGATCGGTGGGATGACTGTTAAAAGGATCGTCAGCCACCACCTCAATTTCCGGCAGCAAATCAGTGAGGGCCCGGATTGTGGTAGATTTACCAGTACCTCGATCGCCCATAATCATCACCCCGCCAATTTTCGGATCGATGACATTCAACAGCAGCGCCAGTTTCATCTCCTCCTGGCCAACAATTGCAGTGAAGGGAAAAACAGGGCGGCGGGCTGGGGTAGCGGTAACGGTTGGTAGAACGCCCGCATTCAGGTTATTGCTGACTTCGGCAGTAGGACTCACAGGATAACTCAAAATATAATAATTGCTTGTTTATTGTGACATATAGGTGGACAACAGTCACTCAAAGGTAGGCGATCGTCGTTTTGAGTAGCCTCGTCGGCTTACAAAATTTCATACACCTCTATAATATCTTGTAACGTCCGTCAAGAGTTATAATTATGAGGTATTTCTCTATCTATTTTATCGGCATATATCGGCATATATTGGCTAAGTCTATCGCATTAAAAGTTGAGTTACTTTATGTTAATTGAATTTTCAGTCAGTAACTTTAGGTCAATTAAAGAAGAGCAAACATTAAGTATGATTGCCGACTCTTCCACCCGGAAGAATGACAATACTTTTGTGCCAATCGAAGGTAATAAACTGCGCTTGCTTGACTCGGCGGCGATCTATGGAGCAAATGCTTCTGGCAAGTCAAATATTCTCAAGGCTTTGGATAGACTGATTTCTTATATTCAAACTCTCAATATTGATGTTGATGACAATATTCCTTATTACGAACCATTTGAGTTAGACCAGTTGTGGTTACGCCAGCCTTCAATCTTCAAGCTTAGTTTTATTATTGAAGGAATTATGTATAAGTATCAAATTGCTTTTGACAGTCGAGAAGTTCATCACGAACAGCTAGATTTTTATCCACATAAAAGACAAGCAAACTTATTTATTCGTACAAAAAACGAGGTCAAGCGCGGTGATTATTTTCAAGACAAGCGATTGTTTTCAAGCAAAGCATTAACTAAATATCCTTATTTATCAAAAGTGGCTCGTGAAGAACATGAACAAATGCAAAAAATTTATGAATACTTAAAAGTATATGCTTTTTTTGCAGCCAACGATACTGACATGAGCCGTTCAGTACGACATTATGTTAATCAAGAATTGCAAAAAGATCAAAAGCTCAAACTCAAGTTGGATAAACTCATTAAAATAGCTGATACTCAGATCGAAGAAATTCAATTAGAAGAAAAGAATGTTAAGATTGAATTTCCTGATGAGGTGCCAGAGGGCATGAAAAATTTCATTATTAGTGACAATAAGTATGAAGTGTTTGCACTACATAAAAATTTTCGAGATGGCGTATCAGAAGGTGTAACAATTTTTAATTTTTTACAAAAAGAATCAATCGGAACTATTAGACTTTACGGTCTGGGCGCTCTAATGTTATTGATATTAAAGAGAGGTGATATTTTAGTTATTGATGAAATAGATAATAGTTTACATCCTAAACTGTGTAAGTTCTTAATTAAGTTATTTCACCATCCGTTAACTAATCCCCGTAATGCCCAACTAATTTTTGCCAGCCATGAAACCACTCTACTAGATAAGGAATTATTGAGAAAAGATCAAATCTGGTTTACCGAAAAAAATAAATATGGTGAAACACAACTCTTTTCGGCCCAAGACTTTGATAAGGTAAAAGGTGATGAACCTTTTGACCTCTGGTATATGCAAGGTAAATTTGGTGGTCAACCTAATATTAAAGAAGTTGAATTTATTTTTGGCGATGAGTAGACAAACAAAAAGAAAATTAAAACAGTTAAAGCAGTCCATCTACATAGTATGTGAAGGAACTAATACGGAACCGATTTACTTTGAGGCGATTGCTCAGGAAAATGATGTATTTGACAATTATGCCATCACAGTTTATCCAAGTGAAGAAGACCAAATAAAAGCCTCAAAAAAAGAAGGTGAATCTATTAAAACAGATGCGGTGAATCTGGTCAAACTCGCCAAACAAGAAATAAAAAATTATGACGAAGTTTGGGCAGTTTTTGATAAAGATGGTTATACCAAACATGAAAAAGCATTTTCCGATGCACAGAAACACGGTATTAAGCTAGGGTTTTCAAGTATTGCTTTTGAACATTGGATTTTATTGCATTACGAACAGAATCGAAAGGCTTTCGATAAATCGCAGAATGTTATTACTTATTTGGAACAAGCAGGTTATTTTACAGGCTATTCTAAAAAAGCAGATATTTCCATTTATCCTAGACTTAAAGACCTGACTCAAACAGCTATTGAAAATGCAGCCTGGTTACGGATGGAGATGGCAAAAGATCTAGCTGCTTGTGATAAAAAAATATATGAATTAAATCCTTATACCACTGTAGATGAGTTAGTAATCAAGCTTTTAGGTTTTAATCCTGTCACCTACGGATATATTACGGAAACGCTTAGAATTAGCGATTTTAGTATCACAGTTAATGATGTTCAGCGCCACTGTGGAATAACTTTGAGTGTTTGTATTGTCAATCACGGAAAGTGTAGCTATTTAGTGAACAACCTCTGCGACCACTTTTATTTAAAAGATGAAAAGCAAAATAAATTTCAACTTGTCATTGATACTCCAATTATAATTGAACCAAGTTCTACTCAAGATATTGCCTTAAAGTGTGAAAAATTTTCCGCAACGGGCAAGTTAAGATTGCATTTTAGTCCTGAACCCAATAAAATACTAATTATTGCGCTTCACAATATAACTGATATCATGTCCGATTGATTAACCATAATATCCCGGTCGGGGCGGGTTTATGAGATTGTCCGTTTTTGGCAAATATTATTGGTGAACCCGCCCTTACAGGAATCAGGGTAATCGACCGGACATGATATAACACCCTGGTGCAAATTAGATTCAGGCAATGTTACTAACAATTCGACTACATCAAATAATTCTGGCACGATCGTGCTTTCCTCCGAACGAATTATGAATAGATTCAATGTATTGCTCAATTTCCTCATCCGTGCAACTGACTCCATTCTGCCAAAGTTCATATTCACTGATATCGATATCTTCATTCCAAACCAGTGCATAACCACCAGGTTCAATTTTAAAATTTCTGAAAAAGCCAGGATTGCTTAACATTGCAAACATCGGATTGTCTAATAACTTAGAGATGTTATATTTCTTGATTTCAAGATTGGTAAACTTGACCATCAAGGTGCGATCGTCAATAGCTTTAGCAGAAACAATGCGCTCAGGTTTCATAAAACAATCACAGTTATTTTAATGGCGGAAGTTTACTAAACTCTTGACTATTCCACATATTCAGCAGTTCTTTCTGGTACAAGGTAGCCCATTCTATTACCAGCTTTTGAGCCCGATTCGGTAAATCTCCTTCAATAATTTCTAAAGATTCAATGCCGCTCAAAGCATTATACTCACCGTAAACTGCGTGAAAATGAGGCGGTGGATGATCTCCAAAGAAAATTTTGATAATTATTCCGTAAAATCGTGCAACTTCTGGCATAAAGCTTTTCTAAACTACGATATGAGGATTATTGTAGCCGAGCTCGCGGGCACAATCACATTTTAGATCGGATTTCCAGCGATCGCACTTTTGGCATCGAAAGGTCGATCGCCCTTTACGACTTTTTCACGGGCGAAGGGCGATCGCTTTGTTAAGAGGGGAAGAGCTATCGCTCGATCGCTTTTCTTCGCATACTTGAAAGTGCGATCGCCCTTGAACCCCTCGCGGAGAAATGAGGTTGAGGCAAAAAAGTAGGAGCTAGTCCGAAAGATAAAACACATTTTTCGATGAACAGTTGACAGTTTACTGTGTATACTTTATTTTTATAGAAGTAAGTTTAAAAAAAATCAAATGTCTATCTTAATTCCCTTGGAATTTACTCAATTGCTACTAGCACAAACTAACTCTTGCCATACTGTCGGGCCGTTAGACTTAATCGCTATCCTAGCTTTACTAGGGGGACTTTTAACCTTTGCCTCTACGGCTGGTCTGCCAACAGTGACAATTGCTTCAGTAGGCACTGCTGCGGCGAAGGTTATGGCTATTTTGGGAATCAGTGCTAGCTTGGGTTCGATAATAGTTCCATTTCAGGGACTTTTAGATATCGCGGCTGTAGCGGCTGTAGTCGAAGGCATTAAGCACATCTTAGGATGTGGTTAATTGCAGCGGTAAGCAGTGTTAATTAAAGTAGATTACGCAATCGGAACTCAGCAAAAGCTAGTGTCATATAGGCGATCGCCCTTTTGGCCAGAGAAAGATCGTCTTTTTGATATAAGCGATCGCCCTCACAAAAACTCGCTATCTCCCAGACAAAGAACGCGCAAACTCTAAAACTTGTATCTGACGTTCGTCTGACAAACGTCCAACCATCGCAGCTAATAGCTCAGATACAGACAACCAACGCCTTTCTTTCGACTTCCAAACAACTAAAAACTGCTCCGTAGACAGAGTACACAAAGCTATCGTTTCGCCCGAGCGATCGCTAAATTCTACCTCGTAATTTCCATCATCATAACAATCTACAATTGCCCCTCTAACACCCTGGTGCAAATTAGATTCAGGCAATGTTACTAACAATTCGACTACATCAAATAATTCTGGCACGATCGTGCTTACCTCCGAACGAATAGTGTTACCAGTCTCGCCCCATTACTACCCGGTTCTACGATCCAACCTGTACGGACAATCCCCTGCTGTCCCTGTGCGCCCACAATTTCCAAGTCTACAGTATAGCGCTGTCCGTGTTTGTCATTTAGTCCTAAAACTGCTTCAGCATCAAGAGTTTTAGCTGAAATCTGTGCTAACAGCAATTCATAGTTTTCTTGGCTAAATCCTAAACGACGCTGAAATATTACAGCTTTATCGCTACCGACTGGATTATCTACATTAAGAGCATACTCTGTTAATTTTCGAGGATCGATAACGAGATGGCTGACAAGTTCTTTCAGCTTCATGTTTGTTTACATAACACTAATTTTAGCATCTAACAGATTAAAGAGCTGTTTTGGGAACCCGATCGACTTTCAATTTTAGCTCTAACTTACAATAACCAATAACCAATAACTAACAACTACCACTGTGGCCCTGAAGCCATCAAAGCAGTCGCAGCCTCGCTCGGTAACGGCTTAGCAAAAAAATAACCCTGACCGTATTCGCAGCCGATCGACCTCAACTTAGCTAATTGTGCCGCCGTCTCCACACCCTCAGCAATCACATCCATACTCAAAGCGTGAGCCAGCGCCACAATAGTCCGCACGATCGCCACATTCTCCCCCTCGCTTTCGGTCTCCATTCGCCCCACAAACGACTTATCAACCTTCAAAGTATCCGTAGGAAACCGACTCAAATAACTCAACGACGAATAACCAGTGCCAAAATCATCAATTCCCAACTTGACATTTAACCCTTTCATCTGCTTCAAAACCGCGATCGCCGACTCCACATCATCCATCACCACACTCTCAGTAATCTCCAACTTCAAACTCTCAGCTTTCAAACCCGTTGTTCCCAAAATCGCCTTCAGGCGATCGACCAAATCCGGCTGAGCAAACTGCTTCCCAGATAAATTTACACTCATAATCAAAGGTGGATCAAAATCAAACATTCCCTGCCACAGCCGCAACTGCCGGCAAGCCTCCTCCAGCACCCACTCACCCAGCGGCACAATTGCCCCCGTTTCCTCAGCCACCGGAATAAACTTCATCGGCGCAATCAAACCCCGCACCGGGTGTAGCCAGCGTACCAAAGCCTCAAACCCAATAATCCTCCCGCTTGCAAAAGATACAAACGGCTGGTAGTGCAGCACAAACTCCCGACGCTTGAGGGCCAGCCGCAAATCAGTCTCCAACTGCAACCTCTCCACCGCCACAGCGTGCATCGAAGCATTAAACACCTGATACCTTCCCGTTCCCAAAGCCTTCGCCCGGTACATCGCCGTGTGGGCATCCCGCAGCAAGTGTTCCGGCTGTTCCCTGACAGTAGCAGCGGGTTCGCCCCCCAGGGCAATCCCGATGCTGGCCGTCACAAACACCTCCTGCCCCTTCAACTCAAAAGGCACAATTAAAGCTTGGTGAATGCGATCGGCCAAATCCACCGCACTGTCAACATTAATATTCCTCACCAAAATCGCAAAATGGTCACCCCCCACCCGCGCCACAGTATCCGCAGCACCAATACTTGCCCTCAACCGCAGCACCACCGAAATCAGCAGTTCGTCCCCCGCCAAATGACCCAAAGAATCATTAATCACCTTAAACCTGTCTAAATCCAGAAACAGCACCGCAAACCGATAGCTGGGGCGGCCCCTAGTATGGGCGATCGCCCGCCCCAAGAAATTCACGAACAAATCCCGGTTGGGCAAACCCGTCAGAGAATCGTGAAAAGCATCGTAAAGCTTCCTGTAAGCGCTGACACCCACACCAGTCACCACCAAACCCAAAGCCGGCGACACCAGCGGCACCCACCCACCGCCAGTAAAAATCCCAAAACTAATCCCCAACAAACCCATCAACGCCACACCCCCAACCAATCCCGCCCTCGCAGGGTGCTGAATCCGCCAAGCCACAATCCCCCCAACCACCGCCCAAGCAGCGTTCCACCAAATTTCCGCCCATTCTGGCCACACCCAAAACAGCGATCGCCCATCCACAACCGCACTCAATATTTGGCTCAGCATTTGCGCGTGCACCAGCACCCCCGGCATTTTCGGACTTTGCTCCTGGGCGGGGCTGTAGGGCGTCAAAAACAAATCTCTGGTACTGGGTGCCGTCGTCCCGATCAACACAATCTTGTCCTTAACCCACCTTGGGTCAATTTCCCCATTCAATACCTGCCTGATACTGACTTGTCGCGCCACCTCCTTGGCAGAACGGTATTTGAGCAGAATTTGGTAGCCTCTGGCGTCGAGATTTGCATAGCCGCCGCTGTCAGAAGTTAAAGGTACAAATTCTGCCTTTCCCCAGTTGATTTGGTGGGGATGAACAGGGCTATTTTTCGGCTGCACTCTGTCTTTGAAATACAGCAAAGCCACTTGCACAGAAAACGAGAAAGCAGTATTCTTCTCTGCTTGGGAGACTGAAAGCAAATGGCGGCGCACAACGCCGTCACCATCGAGCACCAAGTCGTTAAAACCGACTCGATCGGGTGGTATCCCCGGAGGCGCAGGCACTCCCGGACTATCTGAATCGCTCAATTTGTTAATCCCCACCACATTCGGTGCTTTCAGTTGAGTCAGCAATTCTTGGTTTCCCGGTTGTTGAGGCAAATCCCGGTACAAGTCCAAACCGATGACTTTTGGCTGATACTTTTGCAGTTTTGTCAAGGTTTGAGCGATCGCCTTGTCGGAAATCGGAAATCTCCCCAAAGCTTGAATATCGGCCTCAGAAATTGCCACTACCAGCAGCCGCCGATCGGGGCCGGAATCGGGCTGCAAGCGCACTAACGAGTCAAAACTCCCCAATTCCCAGCTTTGCATACCTCCCAACTGCCGAACTCCCATATTCAGCAGTGTTACAGTCGCGCCCGCAAGCATTGCAGGCAAAATCCAGACCCCTCGGTTTTGAGAACTCAGGTTGAGGCCAGTTGCGACAGACATTACATATCGAAGATTTCGAGAGAATTGGGCAGTCACAGCAAGAATATATCGGTGCAAATTCGCTTCGCACAAGTCTGTTCTTACAGAATAGGGCTTAATATGAGATTGAATTTGACACTCCCCTGGCTAAAGCCGAGGGGATTCTTGTTTCGCAGAATCGACTTGCCGATGCAGAATTGCTTCAACATCGGTAGCGGTCAATTCTCCACAAGCGTTCGGATCTAAGATCCAAGTTCCGGTGTGCCCCACCGTACTTAATCCCCGACTCAGGATATTTCTAGCGGCGTTCCAATCTCTATCAAGGGTGCATCCGCACTGACAAGCGTGGGTTCGCGTTGATAGACTTTTCTTAACAACTTTCCCGCAGCTAGAACATTCTTGACTTGTTCCATTGGCTGGCACGGCAATCGTAATCCTTCCGAATACTTTACCGAAATATTCCATCCATTTTCGGAACATATACCAAGATGCGTCGTTAATCGATTTGGCTAAACAGTGATTCTTCACCATATTTTTAATCCTCAAATCTTCGTAGGCTACACAGTCGTTTGACTGGATGACGCATCTTGCCAATTTCACGGCAAAATCTTTACGCTGTCTACTTATTTTGAGGTGGCGTTTTCCTAAAATCACTCTAGCTTTTTTTCTGTTCTGCGAACCCTTGACTCGTTTTGAAACTCGTCTTTGGGCTTTCTTTAACCTGCGCTCTCCCTTGCGAAGAAATCGCGGATTTTCGACGGCAACGCCATTTGAGTCTGTGTAGAACTCTTTGAGCCCCACGTCTAATCCAATGGCATTGCCTGTGACCTCAATCTTTTCAAAGCGGTCAACTTGAACGCAAAACTGGACGAAATATCCGTCTGCTCGCTTTACTAAGCGTACTCGCTTGATTTGACGGAGCTGATAAAAATGTAAGTCGCGCGTCCCTTTTAGTTTGAGTTTCCCGATTCCTTTCTTGTCGGTAAAAGTGAGAGATTTCCGGTCGGTTGCCATCCGCCATCCGGTTGTCTTATATTCGACAGAGCGGTTGTCTTTCTGGAACTGCGGAAATCCCTTTTTTCCCGGAATTTTCTTTTTACAGTTATCGTAGAATCGGGAGATTGCCGACCACGCTCTTTCTGAGCTAGATTGCCGAGCCATGCTGTTCAAGTCATCGCAAAACGGGAATTCTTTAGCTAAAACAGCGCTGTACTTATTTAAGTCGTATTTATCGACTTTTTGGTTGTCCATCCAAAAGCGCAATGCTTTGTTGCGGATGAACTGCACTGTTCTAATGGCTTCATCTATAGCATCTAATTGCTGCTTTTTACCGTATGCTTTGAATTCAAAAACTAGCATGACTTCGACCTAATCACGATACTCTTATGCTAGCAGCGCTAGCTTAACATCGCTAAACTTGTTCACAAAGCTTTACAATTACGTGTCGTATCCCCTACATTAGGAGAAAGCCGTTCTAGAAGGACGGGGTTTTAAACCCAATTTTTTGATAATTTTTTCAGAACTTGTGCCGCAACCGAGTTTCTTTAAGCTAATAACTCGATTTGGCAAAGTATTTCTCGGATGGGAACCGGGTTTCTGAAGATTTGCCGACAAATCCTGTCTTTCATTCCTTGTTTCCCCAAATTCCCACAAGCGTTAAAATTTAGTCGATCGAACTTTCAGGATATTTTTGAGATTATGGCGAATCAACTTCCGATTCCGGTGATTGTTAACGGTGCAGCAGGCAAGATGGGCCGCGAAGTAATTAAGGCGATCGCCCATGCTAGTGACATGACCTTATTTGGGGCTGTAGACCGCTCTCCTGAGTTCCTCAACGCCGATGCCGGGGAATTAGCCGGATGCGGCCCCTTAGAAGTTCCCATCACTGACGACTTGCAAGGAATGCTGGTATTAGCATCTCAGGAAAAGCAGTTAGGAGTGATGGTAGATTTTACGCACCCTTCGTCTGTTTATGAAAACGTGCGATCGGCCATAGCTTACGGGGTTCGCCCAGTAGTCGGCACTACCGGATTGAGCAGCAAGCAAATTGAAAAACTAGCTGAATTCGCTGATAAAGCGAGCATCGGTTGTTTGATCATACCGAATTTCTCGATCGGCATGGTGTTGCTCCAACAAGCCGCCGTCACGGCATCTCAGTATTTTGAACACGTAGAAATTATCGAACTGCATCACAATCAAAAAGCCGACGCTCCCAGCGGCACGGCGATTCAAACTGCCCAAATGTTAGCAGAAATGGGAAAAACTTTCAATGTGCCTGAAGTTGAAGAAACCGAAAAATTAGCCGGAGCTCGGGGTTCAGTGGCCGATGAAGGGATTCGCATTCACAGCATCCGTTTACCCGGTTTAATTGCCCACCAAGAGGTAATTTTTGGCGGCGCCGGTCAAGTTTATACTTTACGACACGATACGAGCGATCGCGCTTGTTATATGCCCGGAGTATTGCTGTCTGTACGCAAAGTCCTGGAACTGCGATCGCTCGTTTACGGCCTGGAAAAGATATTGTAGTCATTCGTCATTCGTCATTCGTCATTGGTCATTAGTCATTAGTCATTCGTCATTGGTCATTAGTCATTAGTCATTAGTCATTAGTCATTAGTCATTAGTCATTAGTCATTAGTCATTAGTCATTAGTCATTGGTAATGTAGAATCAATCTAACTTCTAACTTCTGACTTCTAACTTCTGATTTCTGACTTCAACCTCAATCCCTTAAATCCGTTACAACTGATATCTTGCACCATTGTCAGCAACAAGCAAGATGCCTGTTCCACAAGAAAATTTATATTTTGTGGAACAGGCATCTTGCCTGTTCATAAAAGGTTAATTGACAAGGGTCCAACATATGAGTTACAACCCTTATAGAATCCCCTGCCGAACAGACTCTTGCACCATTGTGAGCAACAGGCAAGATGCCTGTTCCACAAGAAAATTTATATTTTGTGGAACAGGCATCTTGCCTGTTCATAAAAGGTTAATTGACAATAGTCCAACCTATGAGTTACAACGCTTATAGAATCCCCTGCCGAACAGACATCAGTTGCATCCGTTACAAAATCTGTTGCCGAACTTCCTATGCTACTTCCCTTAACCCGCGAAACCTTTCAAGAACTAATTCCCGCCGTCGCCACGGGAGCGCAATACAAATATACCTGGGGAAAACCGCCCGATTTTTTGAGGCGAATGTTAATCTCTGCCGTCAGCGTAGTTTTACTCCTGGTCCTCTACAACTTCGCAGGTTCGGATGTCGGACCGCTAGTTTTAATCACCGGATTGATAGCTGGTTTGTACTGGCTGTGGGGACCGATTTTGTGGGCGAGTTTGCGGAATGCAGAATGTCGCAAATATCAATACTGCGGTTTTTGGCAAGGACGAGTTTTGGATATATACATCACAGATGAAGTCACAAGTCAAGAAGAAACAGTCAATCAAAAAGGACAACTCGTAATAGTTGACAACCTAGAACCACGCATCAACTTAGAAGTAGGCGACAAAACCGGATTTACCACTACACTTCGAGCTCCCTTGCGGAAAGAACACCAAGGAATTGTCCCGGGCCAAGCTGCTTTAATGTTAATTATGTCAAATCAAGAAGATTTAGGCAGAATTGCCAAAGTTTCAGATATTTATATTCCCAGCCGCGACGTGTGGGTGAGCGACTATCCTTATTTACGCAGAGATTTGTTTGTCGAGATGAGCCAACAGATTAAAAAAGGTAGACAGAAAAAAGGGCGCGAGCGCGATAATCAAAGTAGAGGAACTAGAAGGCGATCGCCAGCTGATTATTAATATGGATAATAGCGATTAAGAGAGATCGCAAGTTAAACTTAGGACAAAATTCACTCTTATAGCTCCTAATGCCTACGGTTCTTCAGGTTGGCCCCTACAGTTTCATCTTTTTTAGTTCCGATCGAGGCTAACCCGCCCACATTCATGTTAAGCGATATCGGCAACTTGCTAAATTTTGGATTAATCCTGTATCTCTAGAAAAAAATCGAGGCTTCAAAGAACATGAATTAAACCAGATAGCTCATCTTGTAGAGGAACAAGAACAAACATTGTTGGAGGCTTGGGAGGACTACTTTGATCCTTGAAACAGAACCCCTTGTGATTAAAGTCACGGTGACAGACGAAAAAGTGATTGTGGACTTAGCTGATGGTCGCACTTTGAGTGTTCCCTTAGCTTGGTATCCCCGTTTGTGGCACGGTTCCCCGGAGGAAAGACATAATATCAAATCCGTTAGCCTCGGAATAGTAAATTCGAGTTCACTGTTGACTGTTCACTGTCAACCGTCAACCGTCAACCGTCAACATCATTCCGGTGTAACCGGAAATGATATAATTGGCAGCTACTTGGAGACGGTTATGCCATTAAATGGACTGATTTAGATGAACACATTGAGGTTGAGGGTTTGCTAGCTGGCAGACGTAGCAATGAAAGTCAACGCTCGCTTGAACGTTGGTTAATTAACCGCAACACTGCTCAAAATAATCCCGAACGACTAATAACTAATGACTAATGACTGCTGACTTCTCGATCAACTGTTTCGCTCTTGGCCGTAAGCTTGCCAAGCCAAATCGACCAGCCCGTTAACAATAGCGACAGCCACCACCGCAGATCCCTTGCGGCCCTCAATCCGAATGTGAGGAATCATCGAATCGTGCAGCCGCGACTTAGCCACGTCAACCCCGACAAACCCAGAAGGACTCCCAATCACCAAAGCCGGTCGAATTTCCTCAGATTCAATCAAATCTACGATCGCCGACAAAGCAGTTTGAGCCTGGCCCACCACAAAAATCCCCTCAGGATAGCGTCTTGCCAAAGTTTCAATCCCCCAAGCCGCCCGCGTCCTTTCCTTTTGGGGGCGTGTCAAAGCCTCCATCGAACAGTAAACCGGATTCGCAAAGGTACTTTGGATCAAGGGCGTAATGCCCACCTGCACCATCGGCACATCTACCACGATCGTAGTCCGAGCAGCCAAAGCAGCCGCCCCGGCTTGCAAAGCCTGATCGGAAAAACTAATTAAAGACTTGTACTCAAAATCAGCAGTCGCATAAATCACACGGCGGACTATTTCGTACTCCGCCGCTGAAAAACCGTGGTCGCCAATTTCGCTATCAATTAATCCCAGACTCTGGGCATCGCTTACGTGCCATTCCATTTGTTGGATAGCTGTCGCCAGTGAGTTGTCAGGTATCAGCTTACCAGTTTTTAGTGATTAGTCATTAGTCATTAGTTATTAGTTATTTGTTAGGAGCAGGTTTTTGGTCCATTTGGACTGCCAACAAATAATCTCAAGACTTGCGCGCGGGGCCGATCACCTTGGTTTTTTCACAGCAATACTTCGTTACAGCCAGCCTCCAAGGTGAAAAACCCGGTTTTTAAGAGTCGCAGCGCGTCCAAAACTGAACAGCAGAGACGATCGCACTGGTTTCTCGGCAGCCAGCGCCCCCCGTCAGGGTCGAGCGCTCAGCCAGCGACGATCGCACTGCTAAGTTTCCGACGACGAAGAAGATTTGCCCAGCACCGGAGTCAGGAATGCCGCCAAAGCTCCGATCGCAAAACCGGCCACATTCCGGACCACAGGTAACCAGTCAGAAGTCCGAGTCACCACCGGCCCAAGTCCGAAAGCGAAAAACAGAATGCCCCACAGCGGCGAAAAAATCAGCGCCCACTGCCAAGCCACAACCTGTCCCGGTTTCCGAGGCTGAGCCGCAAACCCGCAGATGACGCCGCCAACCACCGACGTAATTAACGTCAGAACCCACTGTTCCCTCGGCAAACCGGGAACCACGCGACAGCCGCCCTGACGCAAACAGCCTTCTATCGACTCCAAAGATTCAATAATCGCTCGATCTTCGCCATTGTCCCGCACAAAAAATTGATTACCGTAGCGGGTTTGCAGTTCCACCCAAAAAGTGCGCGGCAGCAGCGGATACAGCGAGTCGCCCACATTAAAATTGAGCAAATTGCCCCCTCGGGGGTCAGCAACTAATAACACACTCTTGTCATCTAGCCCCCAATAGCTTTTGACAGCCAAACCCGGCGTGCGATCGTACTGAGTCAGCACTCGCAGTTTCCAGCCGGTTTCGGCTTCAAAGGTCTTTAAATTTTTTGCCAAACCCTCTTCTTCAATATCCGTGAGGGCTTTAGCTAAATCAATGATCGGCGTCTGAGTTGACGGCAACAAATCGGGATTGTTGAAAGCGTGAGCCTCCGGTGCGATCGTCCACACCGACAAAGCCAGAAAAAATGCGGCAACAGAGGCTAGAAATTTTCGCGGGAAAAGCTGTGACATAGGAACTTGTAATCCGGGTCTTAATTGTGAATACTAGCTGGCGGTCTTAACCAAAGGATCAGAGAAAACTCATATTTCTTTACAATTATTTACTTTACAGGAAGGGGAGAGCAAGGGGAAGGAAAAAATAGTTTTTGAGAAAGGGGGAAGGGGAGAGGGGGAGGGGGAGAGGGGGAAGGGGGAGAGGGGGAGAGGGGGAGAGGGGAGAGGGGGAAGGGGGGAGAAATTAGCGATCGAGCTCCTCAAGGGGGTGAGTAACATCGAAAATCGAAAATCAACTGCATCCCTCAATCGAAAATCGAAAATCGAAAATCTAAAATCGATATCCCTCAATCGAAAATCGAAAATCGAAAATCTAAAATCGATATCCCTCAATCGAAAATCGAAAATCGAAAATCGAAAATCAATTTGGTTTTGCCCCAACCCCGTCACAGAGACGCCGATCGCGATGGCTGACATTAGGATTAGTTCTCAGATAATCGCCCACCCAGTCGCAGCCCCTCACCAGCAAATCGTCAAGATCCAAATTCCACAAAATCACCCGATTATCCCGGCCAGCAGAAGCCAGAACCTTCCCATCCGGGCTAAAACTCACGCTCATCACGCTATCCTTGTGACCCGTCAAAGTTTTTAGCAAAGTCCCGCTGCGACTCCACAGCTTCACCTTATGATCGTAACTGCCCGAAGCAACCAACAAACCATCCGGACTAAAAGCAACGCTAGTCACGCTGTCGCTAGAACCCTTGAGCAGCGTCGCCACCAAAGTCCCGTCCACCTTCCACAATTTCACCGAATTGTCGTAACCCGCCGAAGCCAGCATTTTGCCGTCAGGGCTAAAAGCAACCCCCAACACAAAACTGTTGTGAGCCCCTTCAAAAGTTTTCAGCAAACGACCGTCCCGATTCCAGAGTTTTACAGTACCGTCATCGCTTGCAGAAGCCAGCATCGAGCCGTCGGGACTGAAAGTCACCCCTGTCACCCAGCCTTGGTGTCCCGTCAAAGTCTTAATCAACCTGCCGTTTCTCGTCCAGAGTTTAACAGTCTTGTCCTTGCTCGCCGAAGCGAGAATCTCGCTGTCAGGACTAAAACTCACGCTCATCACGCTGTCAGCGTGGCCGTCGAGAGTCAACAGCACAGAAGGCGAACACGGGAACAGGGGAGCCGAAGGACAAGGCAGAATATTATTCATGCCATCTTCTTTCAAACTCCAGATTTTCACCGTTTTGTCGTAACTCCCAGAAGCAATTAGCTGGCCATCGGGGCTGAAGCTGACGCTGGCGACTCTCTGAGTGTGTCCTTCCAAGGTTTCGAGCAAAACACCCGTGCGGCTCCAGATTTTGATAGTTTTGTCCGTAGAAGCAGAAGCCAGCCTTTGGCCGTCGGGGCTGAAAGTAACGCTTTGCACCCGGTTTTGGTGTCCGTCGAGGGTTTTGAGCGGTACGTCATCGAGCCGCCACAGCCTGATAGTTTTGTCAAAACTTGCCGAAGCCAAGGTTTTGCCTTCCGGGCTAAAACTCACCTGAGTAACTCGATCGGCGTGTCCCTCAAAAGTTCTCAGCAAGCGACTCTCCGGTTTAATGTTGCTAGCATCTGTTGGGCGTTTGTCGCCAACACCAGCCAGATTCCAGAGTTTGACAGTCCCGTCTGCACTTCCAGAAGCAAGTGTTTGACCGTCGTTTGAGAAACTGACACCAAATACCCACTTGCTGTGTCCCCGCAAAGTTGCTAGCAGTTCGCCGTCCCGCGCCTGTGTTGAATTTTGTGTTGCTGGGTGTTTTAGTGCAGCGATGCTCCAGATTTTTACCGTTGTGTCTTCACCCCCACTGGCGATCGTTTCACCATCGGGGGAGAAACTGACGGCGTAAATTTTCGAGGGTTGTCTGTTTTCGCTGTGCCACAAATTAGCGATTAACTTACCGTCAGAACTCCATAGTTTCACACTACCGTCATCGCTCGCCACAGCGATTATTTTGCCGTCGCGGCTGAAGCTGAGCCAATTTACGGGAGCAAATTGTTCGATCGTTCGCAGCAGCGTGCCGTCGGTTTTCCAAAGTTTGATAGTTTTGTCTCTAGATGCACTAGCGATCGTTTGACCATCAGGGCTAAAAGCAACGCTGGTAACGCTATTAGTATGCCCTTTTAAAGTTGCCAGCAAACTGCCGTCTCTTTGCCAAATTTTGACGGTTTTATCTAAACTTGCCGAGGCTATGGTTTTGTTGTCCGGACTGAACGCGACACAGGAGACGCTGTCAGTGTGGCCTTTGAAAGTTGCCAGCAAACTGCCGTCGCGCCGCCAAAGTTTGACGGTTTTATCTACACTGGAAGAAGCTATTGTTTCGCCGTCTGGACTGAAACTAAGACCCCAAACTACATCACCGTGTCCCTCTAAGCGGTTGCGTTCTTTGACTCCATAAACGGCCTGCTGGAGGGCGGCAGAAATCAGAATTTCCGTGTCTTTGAGAGTATACATTTGTTGGGAGTGTTCGAGCTGCCTCCACTTTTTACCAGCTCTCAAACTTTCCATCATGGCGTCAAATTTGTTGTTTGAGAAATAAAGTGCTTCAGAAGCTGCTGTGAGGGTACTGATTTCGGCTCGCTGAGTTTGAGCCACAGCTAGCTGTTTTTGACCCACAGCCCGCCACCAAAAGTTTACGGCGGCGATCGTGGAACTCGTTAGCAGCAGTACGCCGATCACTGCTAATCCCAGCAGTTGTTTGAGAAAAGTATTGGCTCGGTAGAGCTGTGCTTGACTCATCTTTTTGTCCGCTTCTGCTTTGTGCAGTCTGGCTTCTAAGCCGAATCTTTGGCGGATCGGCCGCACTAAATAGTCATGTACCAATTGATAGCGGTCTTCTGGGGCTTCCCGCAGCAGAAATAGCAAACCGTGACCGACTAAAATGTCTAAAATTAAGTCGAGGTTGTCGGTTTTCTTTTGTCGGCTTTCTGGGTCTTTTGCCAACTGTCGCTGTAGAGAAATTCTGCCGATGCTGCCGATCGCCGATAATTCGGTTTCGCAGGCATCGGCTGGCTGCTGGCCTGTAACTAATGAGAGTTCGTGTTTGGTTTTTATCAGCCGAACGCCTCTTTCATCTGTCAGGGAAAACAAGATTTTCCAAGCTGCGTCTTCGTTAACGAGTCCGCAGTCAGAGATGACTCTTTCGAGCGATCGCTTCACTAATTCCGCTTTGGGATTGTCCCCCAATTGCTGGTATTGTGCGAGACTGGTAATACCTTCTTCTTGCAATTGCGCTCCCACTACCTGCAATTCGATAGGTCGCACTTCTTGCAGTTCGTCTGCTAAATCTTCCACGAAGGCATCGATCAGTGCCGGCTCTAAATAAAATTCCGCCCGTTCCGTTAAGTGTCCGATGACAGCCCGCGCGTCTTTGATAGAAAAACTGCGCAGTTGGTAGCGGATGCTTTTGTCGAGAATATTATTGTTAATAGCGTCAAGATTTGGGAAGCGATCGCAATCTAGTAAGTAGTGTAAATAATCTTCACGCAAACACAAAATTACCTTAACATAAGGCACATTCAAAAACAAGCGCAAAAATTTATAAAAAAGTTGTCTTTGTGCCACTGAAGTAGAAACAAAGAAAAACTCTTCAAATTGATCGAAAATCAGCACAGTCAACAAATTATTTGTGGCATTTTCGCGCAACTGCTCTAGAATAAAAGAAGAGACTTCCGAGCTACGAGCAGGAATAACCGAGCCACTTCTTTTGTGGATTTCCTGTACTCCTTTGGAGATTAATTTACTTTCCTCCTCGGCTTGTTTTTCGTACAGTGCGCCATTCAAAGCATTTTCTAACTCGACCAGCCAGTCGGTGTAAACTTTGACTACTACGGGCAATGTATCGCGGGCGCCCGGAGTAATATTTTTCAAAGCTGGTACTAAGCCAGCATTGACTAGAGAACTTTTTCCGACGCCGCTGGGCCCGTGAATAATAGTTAATTTATGGTCGTCCCTGCTAATTCTTTCTAGCAAGCTATTGATATCTGTTTGGCGCGAGTAAGCTGTCATGGACGCTGCGATCGCGGCTTGATTTTGAGCTGAGGGACCCGAAGGATTGACGGCTTGTCGCTGCTGCTGCAATTGGCTGGCTCCGATAAAAGCTCTAAATCCGTATTGATATTCGATCGACCGCTGGGTTTTTTTAATCCGAAACGCTTTAAGATACTCTCCTTGCTCGAAATAAACCGCTTGCAGTTCCGTCAAAATATCGATGTAAAGTCGGGGGTCGTACTTCGGCTCGCTTTGAGATTGAGCCAACTCCAAAGAATGAACCGCCGCTTCCCACTGGCCTAGCTGCCGCAAACTTCGGGCTAAAAGTAAAAGATACGAACTCCTGTCGGATTTGGGATGTTGGATTTTAGATTTGAGTTCGTTACTTGACTCGTTAGTGCCGACAAATTCTGGATAATTTCCCTCAAACCCCAATCTCAAATCTTCAATCAGCAATCTCAAATCATTAGGTGTTTGATCCAAAATCGCCAAAGCCAACTCGGCTAGTTGGCGGGCTTGACTCCACCTCGACTCTTGCAGGGCAACTTCAGCCAAAAATCCGTAATCTTGAGCTAGTTGGCTGGGAGTACCGTAAGTGAAGTGCAGCTGCAAAGAATTTTCAGCTAATGCTTGCAACTCTCCCCAAGCTTTCAGGCGCTGCAGCACTTCTCCGAGGTGTGCTGTCACCTCAGCTACCAATTCGAGGCGTGAGGCAAGGGAGAAAGCGTTTCTAGATTGTTCGAGGCTAATCAAAGCTTGTTCCCAGTGCTGGCGGTTGGCTACCGGATTTCTGGCTGCTTGCAAACGGTGACACAGGGCTATGTGAAACAGCACTATGCCTTCTCTCTCTAAAAATAAAATATTGGGGACAGGATTCGACAAGGAAGACAAGGTTTGTGGGTTTTCGCCCTGTTCCAAGTTGGCCAGTTCCAAGTTGCCGGTTTGCTGCTGCCAAAATGCTAAACTTTCTTTGTAATGAATTAAGGCAGTTTCGGTTTGGTCGCTGACGTAGTAATCTCGACCGAGAACGAATTGCAGGCTGGCTTTGAGGGCGGGTTCTAATTCTTGACCGCGATTTTGTAAATCTCTTAAAGCTAATTCTAGTTCTCGGCGTGGCAAAGAGCCGATCGCCAAATCGAGGGTATTGCCCGGACTCAAGGGCGAATAGGAGTGGACATCTGATTGTCGTCCGTTTTGGCGTTGAGTGTCAAAGGTGAGAAAGCGTTCTCCGGAACCCATTTCGCGCTCCAGGGCGCCTTTTTCGCACCTTGGAAGGCCGGTTCCAAAACTAGCGAGGGCGCCGACGGTGCTGCTGCCGAGTTCTTGATTGAGTTCGCCTACTTTAAATATAGTATCGGCTCGCCCAGCGAGGAAATTAATTAATTCGTCAACGGCCATTTCAAATTTAATTGTGGCGGCGGCCCAACTTTTGAAATCCGGGGCCAGACGAATCATTTTGGTCACGATCTCATCTGTTACCCACAAAATCACCGGGCAGGAAAAATTTTTGCGAAATTCGTCTCGCACTTGATTGGTAGAGGCCATCAGTTCGTCGATTGCTACTACTGTTTCTAAACCGAATACCATCAAAGCCGAGGCGGAATCGACAGGCGAATACCCCTCCAGGAAAGTGCTTGAGAGCAGGGTAGTGTAGAGGGTTTTGACTGAAGCTGGCAGGACGATATCTTGAATTGGAACTGGGGACGCTTCTCGCAGCCGCTGCGCTATTTGCTGCCGCAACTGCTCGTAGTTGCAGCGCACCAAAATTAGCGAGAATTGCTGTTGAGACATGGCGATGGATCTTACCAGAGTTTTGAGCGATCGCTCGTTGTAGTTGGCAGTTTCTTGAACCTTAATTAGATCTGTCATGCGTGCACCTCTTTTGCATAAATCAATTACCTAACCCTCGCCAATCGTGACAGAAAGGGTATTTCTACAGAGATACGCGTCTCTATTGGAGGCTTTGTATCTTTAGAAATACGTAGTTTTTCCTACTTCTGGTATCAATACTTACATAGTTATTAGCTCCAATGTAAAGATATCATACCTCTCAATCTCAGAGAATGCGAGAGATCACAAGAAAATTTAAGCCCGCCTAATAAAATTTTTAGTCAGCTACAGATAAATTACTACAGGCCCTAAATAGCCAACCGCTAAATTTATGATAATACCGACGACTAGCTATTAGTAAACAACTCCAATATATCTGTAGCAGGCATTTAGCACAACAGGCAAAAAAATTGTCGTCCGGGATGGGATTATTTGAAATTAAGAGCAACAGGTAAAAACAGACATAGGGGGTCTGGCATTGCAGATATGAGAGTTGAGAGTGGGGAAAGTCCTTGGTGGCGGCACAGTTTTACGCGACAAAAACATCCGCTGCAGATAGCCCGCATTCAACAGAAATCAGCCAGCGGCAAAAACCGCTGACTGAGGGCTGTATTGGATTGTAGGAGTTCGGAGTTGTGAGCGGTGAATTTTAAGTTAAAGAGTTTCTAAGTAACGAATGGCGTTGCTGCGATCGAGAGTCGCGAATAATCTCAAAAATCCTAACTATTTTGGCTCAATGCCCTGTCGCCACTCCTTATATTTTGTGGTTTCTGCTAGAACTGGATTGATGCCAAACCAGCGACCTTCTTGATCGCGGTATTCAAACACAAACATACTTCGCAACAAGATTTGAGACTCTTCCTCGCCGGTTACACTTTGTCGGTTGACGACTTGAAACAGCAATTCCCATTCCATGTCATTGATCGCTGCCAAAAGGTCATCGCGATATTCTTGAATGACGCTTTCGAGGCATTCGCGAGAGAAGGGAGGGTCTTCGTGCTGCAAACAGCTATACAAAAGCATCAGTAGATTGCGAACGTGACCGCCGCTAATCCGGCAAAGCCGGTCTAAAGTTTCGGGAGAGTCAAAGACCTGGGAAATCAAATCGATGCGTTGATCCGGAGCAACTGCGGGGAAAGCTCTAGCTAATACTAGCTGCCGCAGCAGTGCCATTCCTTCCTTGTGGTCGTCGCCCGATCGCATTTGCACCGGTACCATCGGCATCACCTTGGGCTTGACTCCAAATCGACTGGCGAGGCGGCCGAAGTCGTTGGAAAAAATCAAAGTCAGGGGAATCGTGTAGACGACATGGCAATTGAGTTTTTTCAACTGTTCGCCGCGGTCTAAAAATAGATATTCTGGCTGGGTGCGTCCGCTGGGTTTGAGGGAGGCGTCGAGGCGGTCGAGGTTGTCAACGATGACTGCGAGTCCTTTTTTCCCTTGCTGCTTGAGTTCGGCGTTAGCTTTGTTGAGGAGTTCTTCGTTGATGGACTGCAAGATGCTGTTGGTGCGGGGTTCGAGATATTGCCTGAGTTGCGATCGCAGTTTGGGAGAGTCTTTAGTTTTAGCAGTAACTTTAGCAATGCCTATAGATAACTCCGCTTCCGCTGACAAATCTATGGGAGTCTGCAAAAATTCTGCCACTTCTGCAAACAGATTTGTAAAATAGCTCGGTCTGAGTTTGATTTTCGCGGATTCCATAGTTTCGCTGACTTGGCGCGCAATGCTCAGCAAAATATCGCTGATGTCTACATCACCCATGTCTAAGTCCTGGGAAGACTCGAAGTAAACGACACAAAAACCCTCTTGCTCTAGCTCAGCTTTCAGTCGAAACAATTCTGTAGATTTGCCGCAGCCGATATGTCCTGTAAATAGCTGACAGGTTGGCTGATCGGGCGAGATGCGGGTAATGGTTCGCTGTAAAGATTCAATGATTTTGCCGCCCCGCACGGAACCAAAATCAATGTAGTATTGATAATCTCCTGGGTCTCCCGCAACAAGGGTTTTGCTCGGGTTGCACGCTTTATAGAATCTGTCTAATTCGAGTGGGATCACAATTGAAGCCGAATAAAAGTTAAACAAGCTAATCGAAAGTCTAAACTTTCTTTGCTTGAGTTTAGTTGGATTTGTAACCTTTTGCCCTGTGGGGTAATGCCCTAAATACCCAAGTAACCTTGATCTGCTAAGCGGCTTGGACGGCGCTGGAATTGTGGATTTTTAATTAATAATTTTTAATTACCTAGCTGCATCAGTGATTTTACTGATCTTGGCAGGAGTCTGGGTAAATTTGCGGGGATCTGGTTAAATGGTAGGGGAGAAGGGGGCTGCTAGAGAGAGATTAAACAGTTTTGAATGTGTGCTAATCCTTAATTACTATATTGTCAAGAGGTAGATGGCTAGTTTTGGAGCGGTTTCTAAAACAGAGTTAGGGCGCAGGCGCCAAAAGTTGCGGCAGCGCAGGCGCGCTCGATTGGCGGCTGTTGTGTGGCAAATGCTGGCAGCGAGCGCAATCGCCGGGGGTTTGCTGTGGTGGATTGCTCAGCCGGCTTGGTTGATTGCCCGATCGGAACAAGTGAAGGTGGAGGGCAATCAGTGGCTGTCGGACAAGGCGGTGCGGTCTTTGGTGCCGTTGTCTTACCCGCAGTCACTGTGGGGGATTCAACCGCAGGCGCTGGCAGAAAAACTGGAGTCAACGGGGCCAATAGCCAAAGCTAAGGTGACTCGCAACTTGTTTCCCCCGAGTTTGACTATAGAAGTGGCAGAACGGCTACCGGTGGCGGTGGCGCAGCCGACGGCGGTGTTGAGATCCAACAGCGATAAGGAAAAAGTGGGGTGGCTGGACGCTCGCGGAGGTTGGATGCCGTCGGAGAGCTATACTGCTACTGTACGATCGCAGAATACTTCAAAAGGGCCCGGCAGCATTCAGGGACCTGGGCCTCAGCGTTCTTTGCCAACTTTAAAAGTCATCGGGCCTTTGGAACTGTATCGCGCCTCTTGGCCGAAGTTTTACCAAGGACTCAGCGGCTTGACGGTGAAAGTGTTTGAGATTGATTGGCAAGACCCGAACAACTTGATCTTGAAAACAGAGATCGGTACCGTACACTTAGGGCCGTACAGTTCCAGAACTGCGGAGCAACTTAAGGTTTTAGACCGAATGCGACAATTGCCTTCACAGCTAGATTCAAGCCTTATAGCCTACATTGACTTGAAAAATCCTGCTTCCCCGATCGTCCACTTGCCAGAACTCCCTGGCAGTTTGGAGAGTTCAACTCCCGCACCAACTCGCGCCCAGAATTGATCCTCTGTCCACAGAAGCTAGAAGGTATCGATCGGCTGGCAGAATTTTTACCAAAATAATGGGTTTAAAGCCTCCCCCTTTTAGGGGGACTTTTTTGTGATATGATATTTGCGTAGACTTTTTCCACGCAAATGATAGTCCTAGAGTTCAAGGCTAAGGGAAAAACAACTCAATATGCCGCTATTGATGAGGCGATATTGACGGCTCAATTTGTCCGCAATAAGTGTATCCGCTATTGGATGGATAACCAAGGCGTAGGACAGAAAGAGCTGTATCGTCTTAGCAAGACGTTGAGAGAAGAATTTCCTTTTGCTAAAGCCTTAAACTCAAGTGCTTGCCAAGCATCTGTTGAAAGAGCCTATAGTTCTATAGCTCGGTTCTACGACAACAGCAAAAAATCTATTCCAGGGAAGAAAGGCTATCCAAAATTTAAGAAGAATTGCAGCGAGGTGGAGTACAAAACTTCAGGATGGAAACTTTCCGAAACTAGGAAACAAATCGCTTTCACCGACAAGAAAGGGATTGGCAAGCTCAAGCTCAAAGGAACGTGGGATTTAAACTTCTATCAACTACATCAGATCAAACGGGTTAGGTTGGTGTGTCGTGCCTATGGCTACTATGTTCAGTTCTTGGTTGATGCTCAGAACAAGGGAGCCTTGAAGCCAACAGGGAAAACTATAGGACTAGATGTAGGAATTAAAGAGTTCTACACCGATAGCAATGGACACACGGAACCTAACCCAAAGTTTTATTGGACCAGAGAAAAACGGTTGAAGTTTCACGGGCGCCGTGTTTCTCGTAAAAAGAAAGGCTCTGCTAACCGCAAGAAGGCTATTAATAAGTTAGGGCGAGTACACCTCAAAATAAGTAGGCAATCGTGTTGCAACACGCCAAGAGAGTGGCGCGTTGCGTAATCCAATCTAACGATTTGGTCGCTTATGAAAATTTGAGGATTAAGAACTTAGTCAAAAACCATTGTCTCGCCAAGTCTATTAATGATGCAGGTTGGTTTCAATTCAGAAAATGGTTAGAGCATTTTGGCCTTAAGTATGGTCGGATAACTGTTGCAGTCAATCCGGCATATACTTCCCAGCAATGCTCTAATTGTGGCACTCTAATCAAAAAGTCTCTGTCTACAAGAACCCACATTTGTGAGTGTGGATTCGTGTTAGACAGAGACTGGAATGCCGCTATTAATATTCTGGAGCTAGCTTTGAGTACCATAGGGCATATGGGAACTTGGGTTTTAAACCCGAACGCTTCGGGAGATTTAGCCTCTACTGTTTTAGGTGCAAGCCTATTTCAGCAAGCTGGGTCGTTGAGCGAAGAATCACCGCACGTTCGATCGGGCGGTGAGTGTCAAACATCAGGATCAATACCCAGGGATTGAAATAAGGATACTTTTTTGAGAGAGTTCCGCATCGCTCGGCTGGTATCCATTTTTTTTTCTTATGCCTTGCCTAAAAGTGCCTTATGCACCAGGGCCTTGATGGGGTCAGTCGATATTTAGATGTTAGAGGGGGGCGCGAGCGCGAGGCGTGGAACGACTAGACGATTTGAGATTTACTGCATAGATGAATCTGGGAGCTTGAACAAGAGTCTAAAATGGGGATCTCTCCACGACACGAGTCGGGGGATTATATCCGTTTTTGGGCGGGGTCAAGCCAGGTACGGGCTAGGGAAGCCGACAAAATCTGAGATTGCTAACATTGAGGCTCGACCAGTGTTAGTTTTTCGCGCAACTTAGCCTATAGTTGATTGTGAATTGGCGTTTAGTTAACAAGCTGTAATCTACTATCCCCGACTCTCATGAAGCTTAATAATAGAGAGGAGTCTGAGCAAAACAGTCCCACTTCGGAAGAAGTAAAAAATTTTCCGGTGGCTGCAGATTCCGCCAATCCCTTTAGACGCAAGTCTGGTTATGTAAATGTAGATAGTATTGATATCGATCCTATGGTCAATCCCAAAGACATAATGCCCAGCAGTGCCGCCAAAATCAAAGTAATTGGCGTCGGCGGCGGTGGGGGCAACGCCGTTAACCGGATGATTGCTAGCGAGGTTTCTGGTGTCGAGTTTTGGTGCGTGAATACAGATTCCCAAGCTCTGGTTCTCTCAAATGCTCCGAAACGCTTGCAAGTCGGACAGAAGTTGACGCGCGGTTTGGGCGCGGGGGGCAATCCGGCGATCGGTCAAAAGGCTGCGGAGGAATCTCGCGACGAGGTTGCTAATGCTTTGAATCACGCGGATTTGGTATTTATCACGGCCGGCATGGGCGGCGGTACGGGTACGGGCGCGGCTCCGATCGTGGCTGAGGTGGCTAAGGAAATGGGCGCCTTGACTGTGGGCATAGTGACGCGGCCTTTTACGTTTGAGGGACGGCGGCGGACCAGCCAAGCTGAGGAAGGGATCGCGGCTTTGCAAACCCGAGTGGATACGCTGATCGTGATTCCTAACGACAAGCTGCTGTCTGTGATTTCGGAACAAATGCCGGTGCAAGAGGCTTTTCGAGTTGCTGACGATATCCTGCGCCAAGGGGTTCAGGGTATTTCTGACATTATTACTATTCCCGGTTTAGTGAATGTTGACTTTGCTGATGTGCGGGCAGTAATGGCGGATGCGGGTTCGGCTTTGATGGGCATAGGCGTGGGTTCTGGCAAGTCGCGGGCTAGGGAGGCTGCGATGCAGGCTATTTCTTCGCCTCTGCTGGAAGCTTCGTCTATTGAGGGCGCTAGAGGTGTGGTGTTTAACATTACTGGCGGTACTGATATGACGCTGCACGAGGTGAATGCGGCGGCTGAGACGATTTACGAGGTTGTCGATCCGAATGCCAATATTATTTTTGGAGCGGTGATTGACGAGCGGCTTCAGGGGGAAATTAAGATTACTGTGATCGCTACTGGTTTTTCGGGAGAAGTTGCGTCGCCTCCGGCTCCGGGGCGGACGCAAAATGTTAATGCTCCTTGGCGGGCTGCAACTGTGCCTGTGGCTCCTGCTCAACAGACGCCTGATCCGAAAACGAAACCGCAGGATTTGGGATTGGATATTCCTGAGTTTCTGCGCAACCGTCGTCCGACGAGGTAATTTTAGATTTTGGATTTTGGATGGCGGATTAAATCTAAAATCTAAAATCTAAAATCTAAAATTTCTAGGGTTTGACCGGGTTCGGGTTCGAGGAGTTGGGTGGAGAGTCCCGATTTTGCTAGTAAATCGCGAAATTCGGGGATGCTGCCGACCGATCGCACTAACATTGGTAAAATGCCTGTGGCTCGGATGTCTCCCGCCGCTGTAGGCAGGAAAAACCGAGGTTTCAGTGTTTGGGCGAGGCTGAGGGCTTGTTTTGGGCCCATGAGGACTTGTCCGAGGAAGGGGAAGATTTGACCGATGACTGGGGCGATGGCTACGTCTACTGTGTCTATTTTCTGTTTGACTTTTTCTAATGGTGGCAGGTGCGGTTCGTAATAAAGTGTCTCGCCACTGCTTAAATCTTTGAGCAAATAGCCGTTTTCTTCCTGTCCCGGCTGGATTTGGGCTCCGGGTACGGCGGTAATTTGTAACTTTTCTTTAAAATTTAACTCTTGCCAATTTGCTAAAGATGTGATACAGGTGTAGCCTAAACTGCTGAGGACTTGGGCGGCGGTGGGTGAGGCGATCGCGGGAATTGTGCGATCAAGCTGTTTGAGTGTTGGTCTGTGACAGTGGTCGTCTAATCCTTGGGAAATCAGGATGAGGTCGATCGGCGGTAAGGTGCTGGGAGTGAAGGCGACGGGGGTGTTGTGGTAAGCGGTGAACAGCCAGGGTTGACCGTAAAATACGAGGGGATCGACTAGCCAGGGATCGACGAGGATTGTTTGGCCGGCAATTTGGAAGATCCAAGAGTTGAGGTCGATTCGGGTGAGTTTCACTGTTGTTTGCAATAATTCTTTACATTTGTTTTAATCATACCTAATTTTGTTTGGGGAATTTTAACCGCAGATGAGGGCGGATGAGCGCTGATGAACGCGGATATGATGGGATTTTGTAACCGCAGATGAGGGCGGATGAGCGCTGATGAACGCGGATATGATGGGATTTATCTGCGTTTGTTTGCGTTTATCTGCGGTTGAAATAAGATGATTAAATGGAAGATTCCTGTGGCTTTGACTGTGGCGGGTTCGGATAGTGGCGGCGGGGCGGGAATTCAGGCGGATTTGCGGACTTTTGCGTTTCACTGTGTGCACGGTACGAGTGCTTTGACTTGCGTGACGGCTCAAAATACTTTGGGGGTGATGCGAGTTGATGCTTTGTCTGCGGAGGCTGTGGCGGCTCAAATTGAGGCGGTGGTTGGGGATATTGGGGTGGATGCTGTGAAAACTGGGATGCTGCTGAATCGGGAAATTATGGCGGCGGTGGCTTTACAGGTGGAAACTTTGGGAATAGGGACTTTGGTTGTCGATCCGGTGATGGTTTCACGATCGGGCGATCGATTGGTTGATGACGGGGCGATCGCGTTTTTGCGGGATGTTTTGATGCCAATGGCTGCTGTCGTGACTCCGAATCGGTTTGAGGCTCAGATTTTGAGCGGTTTGGAGATTTTTTCTTTAGAGGATATGCGGGTGGCGGCGCAACAGATTTATCGTTTGGGTGCGAAAGCTGTTTTGGTGAAAGGCGGCGGGATGGCGGGAGATTTGCGGGGAATTGATGTTTGGTTTGATGGTACGCGGTTGGATGTGTTGAAGACTGAGACTGTTGATACTCGGAATACTCACGGGACTGGTTGTACTTTGAGTGCTGCGATCGCTGCTAATTTGGCTTTGGGTAAAGATTTGTTTACAGCCGTGACATTGGCTAAGGATTATGTTACTACTGCTCTCAAATATGCTTTGGATATTGGGGAAGGCCAAGGGCCAGTAGGTCATTTTTTCCCGCTTTTACTGAAGTAAATTGTGAACTCATCCCTTCTCTTCCTTTCTTCCTTCGCGTCCTTTGCGCCTTCGCGGTTCGTTTAATTTCTTAATTTTTCAGGCGATAGAGCGATCGCCACCAAGTCTTCGATTTTCTTAATATTCGGATCGCCGGCCAAATAACCAATCCCTCGGTGCAAGTGCAGGCGAAATTGTTTGGCTAGTGTTTCTTTTTCTGTGCCTAAATTGTCTTGGTGACACCGCTGCTTGAGGGCAATTATCAAGATATCGGCCATGTCGCCACCGAAGACATCCCAGCTTAATTCGACGTTGCTGTCGCTGGGAATTGGTACTGGGGATGGGATGCTGGGTTCGGCGAGCGATCGGCAAAATCCCCAGCGACACAGGATGTTCCACTGGTCTATTTTGGTCGATCGTTTCAGTTTTGATAGTTGGTCTTTGCCTGTTTGGGACAGGCGGATGCGATCGACTGGTGGTTCCATGAGTCTAATATTTTTAACCGCAGATGTTGGCAGATTAACGGAGATTAACGCAGATGATACCATGAGATTGGAGCTGCTGTTTAGAAGTTGTGGACTATTCGTTTAATTTCTACTTTGGGGTTGCCGAAATTGATTAGCAAGCAGATGGTTATTTTTGTAGCTTTTATGACATTGAGACACTGTGCTGTTTCTCTTTCACCGAGTGATTTGATAGCTTTGAGTTCTACAAGCACGGCTCTTTCCACTAACACATCAGGCACAAATTTCCCAACAATTATATCTTCGTAATGGACATAAATTGTAAACTGAGGTTCAACCAACATTCCTGTTTTCCGCAATTCATAAACCAAAGCATTCTCATAAACTTTCTCTAAAAACCCGTAACCCAACCTGTTTCCAACCTTAAAAGCACACCCAATAATTTTTTCCGTAATCTCATTAAGTTCCAATCTGCGTTCATCCGTGTTCATCTGCCCTCATCTGCGGTTCAAAAAATCCCACATCCAAAACTCTACCAAAAATCACCTTCTGCTACAATAATTTGACACCTGGTAAAATTCCATCTGCTGTTCATTAACAAATTTTTACACGGCGCGGGCTTGATAAAATCGGCGGTTTTTGGTATTGTATTTCTAGTAGGATTTATCCTATATAATCGGATATTCGCCAAAATAAAATTTTCGCAACCATCCCATTATACAATATATACTACCGCAACTCCCCAGCAAAGTCAAGGGGTTGCGGCTATTTTTTAGCGCGAATTTTTATTCCCAGAAGTAACCTTTTTCGACGGTGGTTTGGTGTTTGGCGGAGTCGTATTTGAGGAGGTAGCTGTGGGCTATCGCCTCTAATTCTTGGAGTTTTTCGTATTCTACTTTTCTAATTTCCGTGTCGGTAGAAAGCAGGATGACTTGGTGGCTGGCCGAGGGGAAATAGCGTTCGACTAGGTTGTTTCTGTGGGAGGAGTCGAGGCGGCCTAAGGGAGTGTCGATCGCCACTGGCAATTGTCTCCCGGATACTCTAGCCAATCCCCACAAAAAGGCGATCGCCAGCAATTGTTTTTCCCCGGCTGAAAGTCGGTGTTTGGGTACAGGTTTGCCTTCTGGATCGTAAATGGAGAGGCTAAATGTTTGAGTGTCGATCGCAACTCTGTGCACGAGGTCGGTTTTGTGCAAGAGGTAGCGGAAACAGTCGGTAATTTCTATTTCAAGTTTGTTGAGTTTTTTGAGGGTGAGTTTTTCTTTAAAGAGTTTCAGGGTAGCTTGGGCTTTGGCGATCGAAGCGATGACGTGTTGGCTGTTTCTGATGGTGATGTATTCGCTGCTGTAGTTTTCTAGTTCTTTTTGGTTTTTGGCTAATTCTCTCTCTAATTCATCGACGCGGCGGTTGGCTGATTCCAAGGCTGCGGCTGCGATAGCGACTGCTTTTTGGGCTTTCCTGACTTCTTCTTCTAGTTTTTCGTATGCTTCGGGGGAAGCTGCGGCTGCGAGTTGTCTGTCTGTAAAGTCAATTTCTGCTTCGATGTTTTTGATTTCTTCTATTTGGTCGCGGGCTAGAATTTGCTGGGCTTTGATTTGGTAGCTAAGGAGGTTTTCTAGTTGCTGGATGCTGTTGTTGTCGGCGTTCATCCAGGGCTGAGTGTCTGTTCCGGCTTGCTGTTCGAGTTCTTGGTCTTGTTGGCGGATGAAGTCTTGAATTTTATCTAGCTGTTGGGGATTTAACGAGATTTCTGCGATATAGTTGAGAAGGCGATCGCTTCTTTGTTTGATAACATTTTGGGCAATCTTTGCTTGCTGCTGGCTGGCTTCTGTTTGTGCTTGAATTTTTGCTTCGCTTAGCAAGGGCGAAATTAGGGCTAGTGGTAGCGTATTTGACGCCAATTCCGTCATGGCTTGACGGCTTTTTTCTGCCTGATTTCTGTAGTCGTTTAGCTGTCTGTCTAGTTGACTGCGATCGGCGGCAATTTTCCCGCCTTCATAAATAAATTTTTCGGATGCTTGTTGCTGATTTCTTTGAGCTTTATCTAATTCGTTTTTAAAGCTAGCTTGTTCTTGCTTAGCTGAGTCTATTTCATCACTAATTTTCTTAAAAGTTTCTTCGATTTTCTCTAAAGCAGCCAAGTCTTTTTTGCCAGCAATTTCTTTCCGCTTGCGGCCGGCTAATATTTCTAAATCGACGGCGAGGCGTTCTGCTAATTCTAAACCTAAAAGAGATTTAATCGCTCCGACGACAAACTCTGGCGGTGTTTCGAGTTCGGCGAGTTCTTTTACTTGTTCGCCGTCAAACAAAAACAGGTTGGATATTCCGACGGGCAAAAGGGTTTCGATGTATTCGTCCCAGGTGTTAGTAATTGCTTTGTCCGACCACCAATCGCTGACAATCTCGCTGTAGATGAGAATGCTTAGGTTGTCTTTGATATCTAATTTTTTCCAGTATCTAACTATTTTGAATTGAGTTAATTTGTCGTCTTGGACTTGTTCAAATGTTAGTTCGACGCGGGTATCTTCTAATGGGGGAGTGTGGCGGTTGACGGATTGATTTAGAAAGTCGCTGTAGCTTAAATTGCCTCTGGTGGAACATTGGGCGCGGCTACCGTAGAGGGCGAGGCGAATGGCGTCCATGAGGGTGGTTTTGCCGCCGCCATTCATGCCGCCAAATAAAATGACTGGGCAGGGATTTCCGTCTTTTTCGGGGCGGAGATTGATGGTTTGGGTGCCTGCATAGGGGCCGAAGTTTTTGAGAACGAGTTCGAGGAATTGCATTGTAGATGTAGATGTTGTTGGTTGGTGGGGGGGGCGGTTAGCAACGGATTTGGTAGCGGATTTAACGGATGGGTGGTTGGTGGGGGGCGATTAGCAGCGAATTTAACGGATGGGTGGTTGGTGGGGTGGCGGTTAGCAACGGATTTAACAGATGGGTGGTTGGTGGGGGGCGATTAGCAGCGGATTTGGTAATCACCCACCAATCATCCGTTACATCCGTTACAAAATCCGTTGCTAACCGTCCCCCCCTTGCTACCAATCAATCACATCGGTTGAATCTTCCTCCTGGTTCCGGGGCTGAATGCTGGGAGGTAAGGGTAGTTCAGCATCTGTTTCTTCATAGGTTCCTGAACTTCCTCTTGTCCAACCCCTGCCACTTGTTTTCGGCGTCCACAAGTATGGTTGAATGTGTTTCTGCCAACCTTGTACAGATTTTGGTGGGAGGATGCGGTGATATTCTAACTTGCTGCGTCCAAAGTTTATAAATAAACCTACTTGTGCTCCTGTAGCTGCTACGTAAGCTATTATTTGAGCTTTATCTTTATCGGTCATTGGATAATTTACGGCTTTATCCTCTACTACAATACCTTCATTCACCCAATGGTCTAGATAGAGGATTCCCATCCAAACTTGACCGTCGTAAATTTGTCTGGGATACTCCATTTCTGTTGTTAAACCGGATTCTATCATTTCTGCATCAAAGGCTCTTTGGTAATGTTTTTCTCTTAAACCTTTTTGCGTCCTCCGGTGTACTCTCATTGCACAGCCGATGATGCTGTATGTAAGTTCCTGATGGGGAATATTAGGATTAATCATGGTCGTAAAAATTTTGTAATTTCAACGATGAGGGTTGGGTAATAATCAGGTTAATTGACAGCCTATTGTATCCGATCGCTCGGCGGGGTGGCTGTCAACAAGTTTGGGTTTAACCGCAGGCTAGCGCGTGCTAATCGCTAGGTTTTTCCTCTCCTGAATTTGGCGGTGAAAATTTAATATCCGCCCAAGATAGCTGCCTACTTTGATTGCTGTTGCTTTCGAGTTCTTCTTTAAGTTTGGCAATATCAACGGTATCGTTTTTGGCGGAACTGTTGGTTTGGGCGATCGCATCTTTGAATTGCTGAATGTTTTCGGTCGGATTTGCTTTAATATCTTCCACCGCTTTTTTTAAATTGCGTTGATAGTGGGCGTTGCCAATCGCTTCTTCCTTCGATCGCGAACTGGTTTCAAAGCATTTGTCCAAATCGGCGTAAATGCCTGTACGGCGGGGCTTCGTGTAGTATTGGCGTTCTGTATCCAGGAGTTTTGCCATCAATTCGAGGTGCATTTTGTCGTCTCTGCAAATCTCTTCGATCACAGCCCATTCGTCGCTACCTAAGAGTTTTCTTTCGGCGGCGGGACGGGAATCTTCAAAAGGTTCGCCCGTAACTTCTTCGTAAATCCGGGGCAAAGAGTCGTCAAATTCATGCTTTTCTTCCAGCCAAATTCGGCGGATTTCGCTAAGTTCTTCTGGGGTAATTAAGGTGATATCGCGCATTTCTAGGGGTGCGGTTTTGCGGATTTGGGTTTGTGCTTCCAAGACTCGTCTCAGCCAGTGTTCTCGCCAGAATTTGGTGTAGGGCCCTGGGATGGGTTCGACGGAGGTTGTGTCGTCGCCCATATTGCGTTCAAACAGTTCTACTCTACCGTAGATGCGGCGGAAGTCTCTTTTTGGGTGATCGTCTGGAATGTCTAATTCGTTGCGAATATCGAGTAGAGGCTGCATCCATTCTTTTTCCTCATCGTTTTGAATCATTGCCTCCATAGATTTATCTTGGCTTACCATTGTGCAAACCCAGCAGCCAAAGCGAGAATTTCCACAACTAGGGGTGGAAGTATCAACAACTAGAGGACATTCATTATCTGCTGTCGCACCTCGATACATAGTTAGCAAATCTTTATTGTTATTTCCCCACGGATTATCCCACTGCATCAAGTAAAGCCACACTTCATCTGTTCGCCAGTCTTCAATGGGAAGGTAAATATAAGAGTTAGGGCGAGTGGGATTAGCATTAAGGCGTTCGCTTACCCGCCACTCCCTATGTTTAGCCATATTTGCGGCGCGTTTAGCACTTTCAGCCTTGCGAGTACCTAGAACAAGAATTACCTCGCCGCTAGTTCTAATTATTTCACGAATAAAAGAACCGGTTGGTTGTATTTTTAATCGTTCCGTACACCATCTAAATCGATTTCTAGGTGCTGGGTATCCTTTACCTATTAAGCACACCCAAAAGGTATCTTGAACGGCTGGATAAGTTAAATGAGTCTCTATTGGCATTCCCTGTTCTTGGGCTGCAACTTTCATCCGTTTTAGAGAATTATGTACTCCAGCAGCTACTATAGGGTTTTCTACCAGTGTATCATTTGTTAAAACATGAATTTTTTTGTGGCGTTTTTCAAGTGGTAACTCTGCAATCGCATACCAGACAAGCTGTAGGACTGCCGAACTATCTTTGCCGCCACTCCAACCGATTACAAGTGGGAGTTCATCTTGACAATAAAGCTCTTGAATTTCCTTTTTCAAAATTTCTATGTCTGCCATTAAATCGCCAATATTGCGGGGCGGAAATAGTGACATTTGTTGTAAATCATTCATTTTCTAGAGCTCCGTTTTGATTTTAAAGTAAACACATTTTTGCGATGCCACTGAAGCGCATCTTTTCTCGGATAATATTGCTCTAAACTTGGCAAAAGAATCGGTTCTCCGTGAAACTCTCTCATTAATCTAGGGTATGGTGAGTCCTCTTGTAGATCGCTAGCAACTATAATTTGATAACGATCGTCAACAGCAAACCATCCGCGATCGAATGCCCAGTGATGATTTTTACACAGTGAGAGTCCATTATCTACTCTATTATCATAAAACTCGGAGAAGGGCTTGATATGTGCGCCATCTACAATACTTTGACTAAGTGAACGAGTCACTTTTAATCTACAAAAAGCACATCGGTAATCATACAAATGCACGACAGATTTACGAAAAAAAGCCTCTCTAAACAGAGATTTTTTTAAATACATCTTTGGTAGTCCATCTGTATTAACAGATTCACTACTATCTAATTTATCCCAGGTAGAATCTTGGAGAGACTCGTTAATTGTTAAAACATCTTCTATCTGTTTTTTGTTAGATGAAAACCAGCTAGATATCAATATATCTATTAATTCTTGGCGGGCATTAGTATCTTGCAATAAATTAAATAGTTCATCGTCAAGTTTGGCACTATCAACATCTCTTTTTAAGGTGTTGATTGTTTGAGCACGCCCTCCTTCGTATTGTTCGCTAAATTTAACGTACCAAAATTTAGGTTCCCTGTTTTTCAAGTGAAAAAATGGAATAGCAAAATTAACACCCTTGAAGGAATCAGAAGTCAACACAGACCAGTATTTTTTGAATGTGTTAATTAATTCATCGGAAATGGTAATGTTGTTCTCCTTAAGCAAACCTTGTGTAATTAACTCAATTACAGACAGTAGCATTATTGGCTGATTTAGAGCATCGCCTCCTTGTTTATTCTTGCCTACATTGATCTGAGAAAAACAATTGCGATAGTATGCTAAATTCTTATTTTCGGACTCTTCTCCTGTAGTCATTTCCTCCTCCCGCGATGATTAAATACAATCCAACCTAAAATTTTACACTCTTTTAAACAAAAAGTTAAGCACCGCAAGGCACAACCATAACGCAGAAACTAGACAATTTAAGCAGTGTCAGCAGACTAAAAATTAATTTTATAGCCTAAACTGGTGATAATTATATCACTGTCCGCGTGCATCTGCGGTTAAAAAAATCATATCTCCCACCCCAAATCAAATATGTCCTACAGCGACTTCAAAACCATCGACCAAGCCGTCTCAACCCTGGATTTAACCGTTGAAGACATTCCCCACTTATTCAGCCAAATTACCCCCCTCGCACCTTCAGAACGCCTCAAACAAACTCTAGACGAAGCTTTAGACTTAGCCTCAAGTATCAGCACGGAAAAAGCTCGATCGGAATTAATCCTCACTCCCATTCTACTCGAGATACGGCGCACTTTCAACAACAAAATTGGCTATTTTTCCGGCAACACATTTAACGTAGAAGAGAGCAAAGGATTAACCGGGGCTTGTGACTTTCTCCTCAGCGCATCGAGCAATCAATCATTGGTGACTGCCCCAGTCTTGACATTGGTGGAAGCAAAAGACAACGATATTAGAATAGGATTGGGACAGTGTGCGGCTCAGATGGCAGCAGCTCAAATATTTAATGCCCGCAAAGGGCAAGAACAATCCGCAATTTATGGAGCAGTTTCAACTGGTACAAACTGGAAATTC
>NZ_JANMZH010000149.1:0-3757 GCF_031383065.1 Microcoleus sp. OTE_8_concoct_300
GTCCCGCCCGTCCAAAAAGGACGGGCGGGACGCCCATCCCACAATAACAATTAAAATTGTAAGTTATTTAATTCGCGATCCTTAGATGAGAGGAGGGTTCACTACTGCGAGGTCGAAGTGACGGGAATATCTCAGTCAATTTACTATATGTGGCAGTATTTATGACGTTTTCTGCCAGAAACAGCACAGACAATTCAAAATTTTCACCCAAATTTTTTGGGCTCGCGCCCCATGTTATCCCGCCTACTGATACAACTGTTATCCAAAATAATATAAATATTGTGACCAATGGGATTAATTGGCAAACCTCACAAGGACAACAGTAATAAAACACAAATTTTCGGGCCAGGAATTTAGGAACAAGGACAAGACAGAATATCTGATTTATATTACATTGCCTTGGGGCGATTGTCGCCCCCTGAACGAAAAGCTTCTCGTTCTTAACACTGGTTTCAGAGTGCGCGTCAAGTTAATAAAAAAACTGCTAAATCCAAAAAATCAGAAATTGACAAGCAGAATCGTCTTATAAGCAGAAGACAGGAAAAAGGAAAACTTAATCTTGTCTCCTAGTAGAAGTAACCCGATAATCGAGGAAAGAAAATCATGGGATTAGGATGGAATGTCCATATAAAGAATGAAACAAGCAAAAAGATAACAGTTACGCATTCAATAGATAGAAATTGCTATCCGAACGATTTTGAGGGTTCGTTTGATATAAACAGTGGAACAGAAATTCATAAGTACACAGAGATGAAGTCCAGCGTATTTAGTCCGCTTAAAAAATCGTTCTTAATAATAGTTGTACAAATCGAAGCGCAGGGTAAAGGTTCATTAATAGAATTGAAGGGAAGGAACGGAGACCTCGAAAAAAGTTTCAGGCAGTTAGTACATGGAGATGGATTTGAAATTGGAATACAAGGAGAACCGAATTACAAGATTTTTCGAGCAAAAAAAAAAGAGCAAGTGGAAGTGTATTTTACATTTTATTAATTGGATATAAGATCGCTGCCTTCTATCGGCAAGATCGCACTGCTGGACACGCCATCGCATTCCCAAATGAAACTCGCCGTCGCAGCTTGCAAGTCAAGCCGGGAAACCCGCCAGGGCAAAACATTCCACAGTCACTTACGCCATCCTCAACCCCTGCGGCGCTCACCAATATCCCAAAAAGTCAAACCCCCTCTATCTTTCTTGAAATTGACACAAGTTGAAAGAAGTAAAGAGCGCGATCGCCCCCTAGCAACATATCAAAATCCAGGCGGCTAGGAAGCGATCGCCCTTCTATCCTTCTTGAAATTGACACAACTTTGAAAAAGTAGAGAGCGCGATCGCACTCCACCTATCCCAAAATTCCTTCCCGAGGTGCTCGTTGGCATCTGTGTGCAGCGTTTCTTAGAAATGGTGGTGGGACTGCTGGGTATTCTCAAAGCCGATCAAGCTTACGTGCCCCTAGACCCCGCCTTCGGCAAACAGCGACTGGCTGCTATCCTGGAGGACTCTCAGGTGCCGGTTCTTGTAACAAGCTCCCACTTAGTTGACGGACTTCTCACTCGCCAGACGGATGTGGTTTGTTTGGAGACAGGCTGGGAGACGATCGCTCACGAAAGCGAGGAAAACCCGGTCAGTGTGGTGAGGGCTCAACATCTGGTTTATGTAATTTACACCTCTGGCTCCACCGGCACCCCAAAAAAGTCGCGATCGAACACCGGCAGCTTCTCAATTACCTCCACAGCATCCAGCAAATACTCAACGTGCCAAATGCGAGTTTTGCCACCGTTTCTACCTTTGCCGCCGACTTGGGCAACACCGTAATTTTTCCCGCATTATGTGGGGGTGGGTGCCTGCATATCATCTCCCAAGACAGGGCAACCGATCCTAAAGCGCTAGCAGAATATTTTCGCCAGCAGGCGATCGACTGCCTGAAAATCGTTTCCTCTCACCTGAAAGCATTCCTCGCCCAAACGGCATCAATTTTGCCTGGCTTGCGGTTAATCTTGGGTGGGGAAGCGCTGAGCTGGGAGTTAGTCGAGAAAGTGTGAGAATACGCGCCAGACTGCCTTATTTTAAATCACTAGGGGCCAACACATACTCTTAATGCCCTGATTGAAGCAGCGCCTCCTCAAGCAAATCTGTTAGTTTGAGCGTAAGAGCCCACTGGTTCAAGTAAGCTCGATCGAGTCCTTCCCCTTGCACCTTCAAAACCCCCAACACATCCCTCCACTGTTTTTGAGAACGGCGGGGAGTTAGTTTGTACCAACTGAGTTTTTGTAGGACGATATCTTCCGGCGAATAAATGTAGATTCCCTCTTCTGTTAAGTCGCTAACAGGGTGAAGCTGACGGCGGCTCATCACCGAAGCAGAAAAAGGGTCATCCCTGTCCATCACAAAAATGTGCGCTTTCTCCAGAGAAGGCAAATAGATCACATTGAACGATGATTCGCGGGGTGCTGTTCTTGACTTGGCAATCGCTTCCATCACAGCCGACTCGCTGATGTAAAACTCGGCTGACATGACATCAATTAACTGAGGTGCTATTCGCGCCTCCAGGTCAATTACTAAGTCCAAATCTTGCGTAGATCTGTTTTCTCCCAACAGCGAACTTGCCACCGAACCTCCCACCACATAGGGAATATTCAGCGGTAGCAAGATACTGGCTATTTTTTGCGCTAACTCAATCGGATCTGCTATCACGAGCTTCTCCCAATCTAGGCTATTTGATAAAACTTCTATCCACTCAGCACCCAAGCACCTTTTAATAAATCCTTGCCGAATTTTTGCGTTGGTAAGATTGCGATGCTCGCTCTCCATTCCGAACAGTGCCAGCTTTCGGGCCGCTCGATGGAAAGCGCAAGTCCGCTGTACTTTTTGTTGGGGCGTTAACTGTCGCAATAGCTGAAACATCAGCACATCCGCCTCAATGCTGGTATCAATAGATTGCGGCTTGTATCCTGACTTGACTGTGACTGTTGGTATTGGCGGCACGGTTCAATCGAGTGCAAGTGCCTAGATTGCACAATTATATTATAGGTGACGACAAAGAGTGTACTCCGTTTGCCAAAATTCCTAATATTTTATTGACATCTTTCAGATAATACTCTGTCGCGTCAACTCTGAGTTGCTTTTCTTCTAATTGTAAAAACCTCCAAATATTTCCTGAAGTAACTGCTCCTAAAATCACTGGTATTTGATTTCCCTCCCGTTCGTTAAAAACTTGAGCAGCTAACATTTCTGAAGTACACTGACCTAACCCTCCTACAATATTTTCTTTTTTAGCTTCTACCAAAATAATGACCGGAGATTTCACAAATAACTGTTCAGTAGAATTACTGATTATATAGTCGCAGGTTCCGTTTAATCCCCGTTCATAATCTACATTAAAATCCACTCCCGAAAATAAGCTAATTTTCGAGAAAACCTGTTTTCTGAAATCCAGCAATATCGGCGCAATAATCATTTCAGATCTGGCTTTTTCGGTATTAATTTTTAATGCCAGTTGTGCATACTCTGCTAAAAAATCAGTGAGTGAAATACTAGGTTCTAAATCAGGAACATTGGCAAAAAGATCCAAATCTTCGGAAATAGTCAAATCAAAAATTTTTTGCACTCTTTCTAAAGTAAAATCACTGTAAGCCATTTGATTTTTCGGCCTTTTCTAGGCGTAATGGTAGCGCTTGCCTGACATCCCCAAGGTTTGAAGGAGTAGTCTTTTTTGGGAAACCTCTTCGGGTCAAGCAAGCTTGAGAAGATTTTAGCGCTT
>NZ_JANMZH010000184.1:0-10878 GCF_031383065.1 Microcoleus sp. OTE_8_concoct_300
AAATGAATGAGGTAGAATGTTGGTATCATTATTGTTTTGGATAGGCAAGCGTGTAACAATTCTGCTGCCTATCTTTTTTTACCACAAGTAGGCTCAATCCTTACTAACTATGGGTTTCAGGCGGGTTGTCACCCCCCCAGGGTGAAATAATTAAAGATATTAAGAGGAATGAACCGCAGAGGGCGCAGAGGGCGCAGAGAGGAGAGGGATGAGAGGGTTTGTTAGGAGAGGATGAGGCGGTGGGTATGGCGGTATCTGTCGGGCGAATTGCGACGGTGAATATTTATCAAGGACAAGGTGTGGGCGTGGCGGCTGGTTTGGCTAGCAAGTTCGGCGTGCCGCTGAATTCGATTACTTCGAGTGAAACGAAACAAACTTTGGAGACTTTAACGGGAAAAACGACGTATTTGTCGGGGAGAGATACGAGTTATGGGGTGGATTATAAGGAGGTGAAATAATTAAAGATATTAAGAGGAATGAACCGCAGAGGGCGCAGAGGGCGCAGAGAGGAGAGGGATGAGAGGGTTTGTTAGGAGAGGATGAGGCGGCGGATTCCTTCTTTTAAAAAGCGGACATTGAAGTTGATGAGAATGGCTAGAGGATAACCAGTCATTTTGAGGTAGGAGATAACTTGAGCCTCATGGATAGGAAGTATAGTTTGGACTGACTTTAATTCAACAACGAGGGTGTTGGCAACCAGCATATCGTATCTGCCTTCCCCAACCACCACACCTTTATAGGTTACATTTACTGTAGGTTGAGGTTGAAAAGGAATTCCCCGGCGCGAGAGTTCTTCACGCAACGAATTCTCATATACCGCTTCCAAAAACCCCGGCCCCAACTCCTTATGAACCTCCATCGCCGCCCCAATCACAGCATAAGTCAACTCATTCAGATCATCTTCCAACACTCTTCTCTCCTCTTCTCAAACCAATAATCACAATCATAATCCAAAACCCTCCCCACACTCTTCCCTCTGCGCCCTCTGCGCCCTCTGCGGTTCAAACCTCTTCTCTTCCCTCTCCTGTGGCACAATCTTAATATAAAACCTGCACCCTCTCGCCAATGACCGCAAACCTACCCCCGCAATACGACCCCCAAGCCACCGAAGCCAAATGGCAAAAATACTGGGAAGACAACCAAACCTTCAAAGCTGACCCAGAAGCCGGCGGCGAACCTTACTGCGTAGTCATTCCGCCGCCCAACGTCACCGGCAGCCTCCACATGGGACACGCTTTTGAAGAGACGCTGATTGATGTCCTCGTCCGCTATCACCGCATGACTGGACGCAATACCCTGTGGTTGCCGGGAACGGATCATGCTAGCATCGCAGTTCAAACTATTCTCGAAAAGCAACTCAAAGCAGAAGGCAAAACTCGCCACGATTTAGGCCGAGAAAAATTCTTGGAACGGGCCTGGGAGTGGAAAGCTGAATCGGGCAATACTATTACTAATCAATTACGCAGTTTGGGCGTGTCTGTCGATTGGTCGCGCGAACGCTTTACGATGGATGAAGGCTTATCCGCTGCGGTTTTAGAAGCGTTTGTCCGCCTGTACGATGAGGGGCTGATTTATCGCGGCAATTACCTGGTGAATTGGTGTCCGGCCAGTCAGTCTGCTGTGTCGGATTTGGAGGTAGACCAGCAGGAAGTTGACGGGCATTTGTGGCATTTCCGCTATCCTTTGACGGACGGTTCTGGTTATTTGGAGGTGGCGACGACTCGGCCGGAAACGATGTTGGGGGATACTGGGGTGGCGGTGAATCCACAGGACGATCGCTACAAACATCTTATCGGTAAAACTGTGACTTTGCCGATCGTGAATCGCGAAATCCCAATCATTGCTGATGAGTTTGTCGATCCGACTTTCGGAACTGGTTGTGTCAAGGTGACTCCCGCCCACGACCCGAATGACTTCGAGATGGGTAAGCGTCACAACTTGCCGTTTATTAACATTATGAATAAGGACGGCACTTTAAATGAAAATGCCGGAGAGTTCCAGGGACAAGACCGATTTGTTGCCCGGAAAAATGTGGTGCAGCGCTTAGAAATTGACGGGGCTTTGGTTAAAATAGAAGATTATAAGCATACAGTTCCCTACAGCGAACGCGGCAAGGTTCCGGTCGAACCTTTGATATCTACGCAATGGTTTGTGAAGATAGATCCTCTTTCTAAACGCGCTTTAGAAGCATTAGATAAAAGTAACTCGCCAGTCTTTGTTCCTGACAGATGGACAAAGGTTTATCGGGATTGGTTGGTGAAGCTGAAGGATTGGTGCATCTCCCGACAATTGTGGTGGGGACACCAAATCCCGGCTTGGTATGCTGTTAGCGAAACCCAAGGAGAAATTACTGACACGACGCCGTTTGTGGTGGCGAAAACTGAATCGGAAGCTAGGGAAAAAGCAACGGCTAAATTTGGTAATGACGTGCAGTTAGCAAGAGATCCAGATGTATTGGATACTTGGTTTTCGTCCGGGTTGTGGCCTTTCTCAACTCTGGGATGGCCTGACGAAACTAAAGATTTGGAGTTTTACTATCCGACAACTACTTTGGTTACAGGTTTTGATATCATCTTTTTCTGGGTTGCTAGAATGACGATGATGGCCGGACATTTTACTGGAAAGATGCCTTTTGATACTGTTTACATTCACGGTTTGGTGTTGGATGAAAACGGTCAGAAAATGTCTAAGAGTAAAAATAATGGTATCGATCCACTGCTGTTGATTGGCAAGTACGGTACTGATGCTTTGCGCTACACTTTGGTGAAGGAAGTGGTTGGGGCAGGTCAAAATATTCGCATGGAGTACGATCGCAAAACTGATGAATCGAAATCGGTGGAAGCTTCGCGGAATTTCACGAATAAGTTGTGGAATGCGGCTAGGTTTGTGATGATGAATTTGGAGGGACAGACGCCGCAGCAGTTGGGAATTCCTCACCCCCCCCAACTCGCCCTGACTGAGGGAGGGAGAGAAGAAGGGTTGGAATTGTGCGATCGCTGGATTCTTTCTCGCTATTATCAAGTTGTGCAACAAAGCCGCAATTGTTTGGAAAGTTACGGTTTGGGGGAAGCGGCGAAGGGACTTTATGAGTTTATTTGGGGCGATTTCTGTGACTGGTATATTGAGTTAGTCAAGTCTCGCTTGCAACAGGATGCTGAACCAAATTCTAAGAAAGTGGCACAGCAAACTTTTGCTTTTGTGTTGGAAGGGATTCTGAAACTGCTGCATCCTTTTATGCCACACATTACTGAGGAGATTTGGCACACTCTGACTCAAACAGGTGAGGATGAATGTCTGGCTTTGCAAGCTTATCCTGAAGCTGATATCTCGCTAATTGATGCTGATTTGGAACAGCAATTTGAGTTGTTGTTCGGTACAATTCGCACTATTCGCAATTTGCGGGCAGATTCGGATATCAAACCCAGTGTGAAGGTGACGGCGATTTTGCAAAGCGAAAGCGAGAAAGAACGACAAATAATCTCTGATGGAGGTGTTTACATTCAGGATTTGGCAAAAGTCGAAAATCTGACAGTTACTGCTAGTTTGGATGCAGATTTGGGACAGACAATTGCTGGGGTTGTCGGTACTGTGCAAGTATTGATTCCTCTGGCTGGGGTGGTCGATTTGGCGGCTTTGCGTGCTAAATTAGAAAAAAAGTTGAGTAAGGTGGAAGCTGAAATTAAGCATACTGCGGCGCGTTTGACTAATCAGAAGTTTGTGGATAAGGCTACTCCTGAGGTGGTTCAGGGGGCGAGGGATGCTTTGGCGGAAGCCCAAAAACAAGCGGAGATTTTGCGCGATCGGCTAAAGGTGTTTTAATAGTTGACTGGTGACTGTTGAGTGTTGACTGTTGAGTGTTGACTGTTGACTGTTGACTGTTGACTGTTTTTAGTTTAGTTATAGGGTGCGTGAGGGCGAAAAATCTTGGAATCCCAGTCAGGAACCTTAGCCTAAAGGCATAAGGCTTGAAAGAGAAATCTAGAAAGCCATCCTGACCAGCCTAAGTCCTTCGCGGACTACGTTTTTTGAGTCACGACACCGGGCGGATGCGTAGCTAGTCAAGAGCTCTGTCGCTGAGAGTTAAACAATCTTAAGGTCACTGAGATAGTGCTTTCAGCCTAACAAGCTCTTAAAACATTGGCGAAGTACAGACGACCTGGCAGGTCGTCTCTTCTACTCCTTCATGAGAACGGGACAACCATATCCCGACGGAGGGCAACCATACCCCTCCACCCCGGAAGGGGATTCAAATTAATGTAAAGCCGTCCTAAAAGGACGGGGTTTCAAACCCAATTTTCCGATGAAAATATTGACTCTCACCTACCGCTGGCGCTGCTAAAGTGGCCGGGGCGGGTTTACGAGATATTTATATCATGTCCGATCGATTAACCATAATATCCCGGTCGGGGCGGGTTTTTGAGATTGGAGATTGTTCGCAGGTATTGTTGGCTCACGGGCCCCTACAAAAATCGCGGTCGCTCGACCGGACATGATATTAGTTTCAGGCATAGATTGTTTGTAAAACCCCACCCTACGAACTCGCAAATCCTACAACAAATAACCAATCACCAATTACCAATTACCAATTACCAATTACTAATTACCAATTACTAATTACCCTCATGTTATATTTAGCAGAAGTACAAAATCAGGAAATTTTAGGGGAGATAAGTCTGCAATTGCTGGCTTGCCACACTTCTGATGATACTTGGGCTATTCTGACTGAAGAAAGTTTCTTGACATTACCGAAAGATTTTACTCAAAATCCAATTAACTCTGCAACTAATGTTTTAAATGAAGGGATGCTAGTATTAGCAGATATTGGAGAAAATAGCAAGGTTTTGCATATTCAAGCAGCTACAAACTGGGTGCTAGAATTAGTTGAGAAATATTTAACAACAGGCTTTACTCCAGATTTTTTGCAGCAAGAAGCCCAAAAAGCAGAAGGGTGGAGGCAATCTCTCACTTTGCAGAGTCAAGAATTGTCTCGCCGCTTGATTGAAGTTGAAGCCCGCCGGGAACAAATTCAAAACTTAGAAGCAAAACTCCAGCAGGAAAAGCAATTGCTTGAAAGTTCGATCGCCCAATTGAAAATTGGATCCGCTACTCCACAAATTTGACTTAAATTAACACAACACAGCTAGGAACACGGCACTGCCGTGTCCCTACAAATCTAATATGCACTTTCCTGGACATCATATAATATCGTTTCCGGCTGCATCGGAATGATAAATTAGAGGGCAATTCATGAATGATTTTTACAAGTCGCCACCTATCTCGGCGCAATTTTCAGTTGTTTGATTCACAGTCAACAGTCAACAGTCAACAGTCAACATCATTCCGGTGCAACCGGAATTGATATAATTTGTAACTTGACAAATACCCCTTACCCGTTGCCGAATCGCCAGCAATACGGGCTGCGACTAAAGAACTTTTGACTTCAGCCAAGCGGCGGGGAGACACAGCAGTTTCTGAGAATTGCTAACATAAGCCCGCTTCTGGAAAACATCGTACTGATTGCGTTCGATCGCATTTAAGATTCTGCTGTACAGCATAGTAGCCGCCCAAACAGTCCAGCGGATATCGGGACTGAGCACTTTAATTCCGGGCTCGGCGCTGGCGTATAATTTGCGAGCTCGCTGAATTTGAAACCGCATCAATTCCCGCCAGCGGTTGTCAATTACACCGTTGAATAAATCTTCTTCGGTGTAGTTAAACAAGGCTAAGTCTTCTAAGGGAATGTAAATGCGGCCGCGGCGGGCGTCTTCTCCGACATCGCGCAAAATATTAGTCAACTGCTTGGCAATACCCAGGGCTATCGCTTCTTCTTTGGGAATTCTATTCCCCCAGTGCCAATTCCAGTTAGCAGCGGTGCTCGATTCGCCTACACCCATGACAGACATTGACATCAGCCCTACAGTACCCGCTACTCGATAACAGTAAAGATTGAGCTCTTCAAAAGTTTCGTAGCGGCTGCGGTACAAGTCCATTTGCTGGCCCGCAATCATCTCTCGAAACGGCCCAATGTCGATCGGGAAACGAGACAGCGTATCCACCAAAGCTACGTCGTAGTCGTCGTGAGGATGGCCGGCAAACACAGATTCTAGCCGTTTTTCCCACAGATTGAGGGTTTCAGGGGTCGTTGCATCAGAACCCGGCCCGTCTACAAGTTCGTCGGTGCGGCGGCACCAGACGTAAATCGCCCAAATCGCCCGGCGCTTGGCTTCGGGCATGAGTTGAGTGCCTAAATAAAAATTTTTGGCATAACTCGCGGTGACTTGGCGGCACAGTTCGTAGGAGTCATCCACAGAAGCCAGAGTTCTCATGCACTGGAGTTTTGACAGTTGCAGCATCCGAGAATAAGAAATTTAAAGATTAGAACTGATTTTCCCCCGTTTAGAAAACGGGAGATTTTTTACGTCTTTATGAAAAATTCTTAATTTTTCATTGGTTATTGGCCGTTGAAATAGCCTGCGCTGTCAGCTTACCAGAAAGCACGGCACCTTCCATACTCGCAAGATAACGCTGCATTGTATAATCCCCCGTTAGATAGAAATTGCTAATGGGAGTTGTTTGTGTGGGACGGCACTGCTGGCGTCCGGGAGTGGCTTTGTAGACGGAACGTGGGGTTTTGACTACGTGATATTTGAGCAGTTTGGCTGGTTCGGGGATTTGATCGGGAAAGAGTTTTTCTAACTCGACCATTGTGGCTGCGACGATATCTTCGTCTGATTTGCCTATCCAGTCTTTGGCCGGTGCTAAAACCAGTTCCAGCATGGATTTGTCTGGGTTGGCATATTCGCGGCAGGTGTTGCTCATGTCGGCGTAGACGCTCAGCAAGGGCGATCGCGAGAACAGCAAATGGTCGATTTCAGTTAGCTTGCGATCGAACCACAAGTGTACATTAATGACGGGTACTCCCTCCAAGCCTTCGAGCTGTTTGAAATAATCCATTTCGCCCCAAGGTTTCGGCATCATCAACTTCAGCGGGTCAACCGGCATCGCGGAAACGTAAATATCGGCCGTCAGAATTTCTGACTCTGCCCCTTTTACTCCCCGAATGTGGAAGCCGCGCACCGTGTTGTCATCGTTGAGCAAAAACTCCCCGATGGGTGCATTCAGCCGGACTTCGCCACCGCGTTCAGTTATGTAGTCTACCATCGGCTGGCACAACCTCTCCGTGGGGGAACCGTCTAAAAAGGCCATTTTCGAGCCGTTTTTCTCTTGCAAGAAGCGGTTGAGGGCTGTCAGCAGTATGGTTGCAGATATTTCGTGGGGGTCGATGAAGTTGAGCGCCTTGGACATGGCGATGAATACTTCTTTTTCGACTCTGGGGGGGACGTTTTGCTTTTTGAGCCAGTCGGAAAACGAGTATTTGTCCATTGCTTCGACATAGTTTTGACCCTGAAGCATGGCCGGAATCAAACCTATACCGAAGCGGATTTTTTCGGGCCAGGTGAGCATATCGTTGTTGCTCAAGATGGCTGCGACGCCGTTGAAGGGGGCGGGAAGGTCGGGAAAGTCAAAGCGGGAATAGGTTCCGGGGGTTTCCGGCTGATTGAAAATCATCGAGTGCTCTTTCCATTGCAGCCGGTCTTCGATGTCAAGTTCTTTGAAGAGTTGGAGCATATTCGGGTATGCGCCGAAGAAGATGTGGAGGCCGGTTTCATACCAGTCGCCGTCTGCATCTTTCCAGGCGGCGACTTTGCCGCCGAGTACGTCCCGACTTTCTAGGAGGATGGGGGTGTGGCCCGCGTCGGTAAGATATTTTGCGCAGGATAGTCCTGCTAAGCCTGCTCCGGCGATCGCAACTCGCATTTGATACTACTTGGCCTCTGTGTTCGCTTCGGTTTAATTATACTTTACAACTCGTTACATTTTTTGGGTTTTTGGGAAAGGGCAAAGGTGCAGGAGTGAAAATTACGAAGGCTCTCGGTTATCTTTGAGATTTTTTTTGCCATGCGTTTGCCATATAATGCCATGCGTGTTAATCTGATTATCATCGACATAGAGGTAAGAATTATGGGCGATTTTGTCAGAGACGAGACTTTACTACACGAAGCTAAAATTGTCTGGCTTGAAGATATCAGTAAAATGCCTTGGGTCCGAGAGATCGAAGTAGGGTTTTTTAGCAAAAAAGGGATCTCTAAAAAACTGCTTTCAGAGCTTCAGAAAGGTCAAATCTTAGTGGGATACGCAGAATTAGAAGACAATGCTCCTCCTCTGTGTGTTGAAGGAAATCGCAAGTATTTTCACAGGCGGATTTTCACACTTCGTGAAAATGACTATGAACTTTACAGAGTAGATGACCCGGCCACGGCAAATCATCCTACTGAAGCAGTAGAACCATTAAGCGTAGAACCCAAACTCAAGGGTTTACCTCCTAGTAAAAAATCACAAATAGCTGTGAGAATTCCTCGAAATCTTTTTAACAAGCTCAAAAGATATGTTCAGCAAACTGGTATATCTCAAACTGATGCGATAGTTAGCGCTTTAGCATATCATCTAGATTCTGTCGAAGATGTACCAATGATTCAGAGGCTGCTAGAACTTGAAAAAAGAGTTTCTGTTTTGGAAAGTAAGAGCTATTAGACCTCACCAATAATTATTTTGGGTAGCCTTGCCTACCCAAGCCTTGCTTTTCTTGGTAAGTCTAATAAAGGCAGGCAGTAGGCAAAACACATATTTTGAAGTTAGTCGATGGCCACCCGCTTACATAACCTGTATACACCCTAAACTTAGTGTGAGACTATGGTACAAACAATTAAAGCTCGAAATGTCACGATGTACGACTTGAGAACAAAATTTGGAATTGAGTTAGTCGAAGATGACCACTTATTTCGCGAGTGGCAAGATGATTTACCAGAAATCTCGGAAGCTGAAAAAGAGCGACTAAACAGAGTGAAAGCAAGTTACAGGAATTTGCTGGAACGTCCCCCGCTTCTCGAAAATACAGTCAAAATGGTAGTGCTTTCTCCATTTTTGGATTTAGCTGATTTTTATCTTGCTCCTTTTCACGTTACTTCCGAAAAATCGGTAGAAATTGTTGACGAGGATGAAGGAACTATTGTCAGGGGACAGTTGGATGTTTTGGCTTTGTTTCAGGAGTTTTGGGTAGTGGTTATCGAGTCCAAGCAAGCGGCGTTTTCTTTGGAAGTAGGCATACCGCAGTTACTAGCTTATATGTTAGCTAATCTGAGTGCCGATCGACCTACTTACGGATTGTTAATGAATGGGGCAGATTTTCTATTTGTCAAATTAGTTAAGCGGGAAACAGCACAGTACGCTTTTTCTCGGAAGTTTTACCTTTTCAATCCGGGGAATGATTTGTACAGCGTGCTGAGTATTTTGAAGCGCCTCGGTCAGTTGAATGTTGGCAATATAGTTTAGAAAGCGATCGCGCTTTTCTGGGGGCGATCGCTCAGAGACGCGGTTGTACTTCGCTTAAATAAAAAATCAACAATGAACTAATTAGAATCCCCAGTCTTATTTAGACAATTGTTCGCAGTGCCGCTAGCCCCCCAAGGTGTAGTGGGTAAAAATAATAGAAAAATCTTTTTTCTAAAGCCGTTGGTTTTTGGTCTTTAGAGGTATCGTAGTATGCCAGAACTAGCGGTGTGAATATGGCGAAAATTTGAATCGAGCTTTTGCAACTAATTGTATATGCGATATTTGCTATAGTCCAGCCGAACCACCAAAGGCGATCGCCTCCTCCTTTCCACCTAATCATCAATAGCGGGCAAGCCACTGCATACCAGCCGTAACTCACTCCTAAAATTTGAGCAGTTACTAGACCTGTGCTTAAAACTGCAATTTTGCGATCGAAGCGTCGGATGTAGCTCAAAGTTAGTGCTGCTACGGCAAAGCTAAACATGATGTTTAACTGCAAATTGCGAAAAAGTAACATATGAGGTCCTTGAGAAAGTACCCCAAATAATATCAGTCGAGTAATTAGAGGATTTTTGTCCCCCGGTCGTTTCCAGTTTTGAGCAAACACCCAACTAAACAACGGAAAACTGAGGCGGCCGATGATACGCATGGGTTCTGCTTCAAGCATCAATCCGATGTGGTCTATTAGCATTAGAGCTGCGGCCAACCATTTAATTTGATTTTGATTCATACAATTGATTCTCAAATTATGTTATTAAAAGTTCGTTTGTTGTAGTAATTAAATATTTTTTGACTTGACACAACTATTTACAAAATTTCGCTATCGCAGTATGTTTTATATGCTATAAAGTGCAGTTATTGAAGGTATTTTTAAATGTCGATACTTCGTATTTTATCTATCTTCACTGAAAAGAGTATTTGTTCTTATTAAAATTATCAGTACAATTAAATCTACTGTACTTATAATCTATCCTTAAAGCAACACCTAAATTAAAGAGAACAAGCTCTCTTTAATTTAGGTCTTTTAAAAAAGATACTTAAAAACACTGTTGTGTACTCCTTAAGGTAGATTTACCTTAAATTTATTGATTCGGATCAAATAATAATTGAGTTAATTTTGCTGACATCAGGCACACAGCCACACAGGTAGAAAAATATGCTTAAAAGTGATATAGCGGTTCTCAAAAAAGTGAGGTATGCCCTATGCCCTATGCCCTATGCCCTATGCCCTATGCCCTATGCCCAGTCGTACCTCATCTTTCTGAGAAAGGCTATAGCACTGCAATCAGTAGAAATGCTGTGAACCCGCTGCTCGTCGCCACCAATATTCCTACAAACATCCGAGTGAATATAGCAGTCCTAAATGAGTCGCAAAATTGTATAAATTATAATAATTAGGGAGTATAATAATACTTGTATACTGGAAATCGGCAAAAAAGCAATATGTCTGAGCAACACTATTTACAAGAATTAAGTGATTTTATAGAT
>NZ_JANMZH010000215.1:0-4588 GCF_031383065.1 Microcoleus sp. OTE_8_concoct_300
CGGGATTACTTAAACTCGTTGAACATTCAGACTATTATGTGTGTAGGATGGCGGCATATGCCTTAGGCAATATCGGTGACGAGAAGGCGATGACGGGATTACTTAAACTCCTTGAACATTCAGACTCTGATGTGCGTAGGATGGCGGCATATGCCTTAGGCAATATCGGTGACGAGAAGGCGATGACGGGATTACTTAAACTCGTTGAACATTCAGACTCTGATGTGCGTAGTAGTGCGGCAGAGGTCTTAGGTAATATCGGTAATGAGAACGCGATGACGGGATTACTTAAACTCGTTGAACATTCCGACTTTTATGTGCGTAGTAGTGCGGCAGAGGCCTTAGGCAATATCGGTAACGAGCTGGCGATGACGGGATTACTAAAACTCGTTGAACATTCAGACTCTGATGTGCGTTGGACGGTGGCATATGCCTTAGGCAAAATCGGTGACGCTCAGGCGATTCAGGGATTACTTAAACTCGTTGAAGATTCAGACTCTTCTGTGCGTAGGACGGTGGCATATGCCTTAGGCAAAATCGGTGACGATCAGGCGATTCAGAAATTACTAAAACTCGTTGAAGATTCAGACTCTTCTGTGCGTAGGAGCGCGGCAGATGCCTTAGGCAAAATCGGTGACGCTCAGGCGATTCAGGGATTACTAAAACTCGTTGAAGATTCACACTCTGATGTGCGTAATAGCGCGGCAGAGGCCTTAGGCAATATCGGTGACGAAAAGGCGATTCCGGGATTACTTAAACTCCTTGAAGATTCACACTCTGATGTGCGTAATAGCGCGGCAAATGCCTTAGAAAAAATCGGTGACGAAAAGGCGATTCCGGGATTACTTAAACTCCTTGAACATTCAGACTATTATGTGCGTAGTAGCGCGGCAGATGCCTTAGGCAATATCGGTGACGAAAAGGCGATTCCGGGATTACTTAAACTCCTTGAACATTCAGGCTCTGATGTGCGTAGGAGGGCGGCAGATGTCTTAGGCAAAATCGGTGACCAGAAGGCGATTCCGGGATTACTTAAACTCGTTGAAGATTCAGACTCTTATGTGCGTAGTAGCGCGGCATATGCCTTAGGCAATATCGCTAAGCAGCACGCAGAGAAAGTCGCCCCCCATCTCCCCCACCTCCTTACCTTAATCCCCTCCGAATCCGGCAAAGAATTTCACCGCGCCATCCTCGCCATCCAAGCCGCCTGCAAATACTACAACTACGAGATACATCAGTTATCCCTAGCACCGCACCCAGCCAAACTATCCCAGCCAAAGGATCTCCTTGCTAAAATTGACGAAACCACTCAGCAAATCCACAAAACAACAAAAGAAATGGCTGACCAACCCACCCAAGACTTCTCCCATGCAACCTTCCAATCCCTCGTCAACTTCGGCCCTAACCACGGGTACCAAGCCCACAAGCTCACCATCGCCGCCCAGCAATCCTCCCCTGAAGCTGCACTGAATGCAGTAGTGCAAATCATTCAGGCATTGGAAAAAAAGTATACCTATGTGCAAGACGAACAACAAGCACGCAATATTATTGATGCAGAATTTAAGGAAATTAAAGAGCAAAAACCCATCGAGTGGCAAAACCTAATCAGCCTCAAACGGGTTTACAACGGTGGCAAAAAAGCAGCCGTGAAAGTTGGCGAACACTTCGCCGAATCAAACCCCTGGGGCAAAGGGCTTGTTGCCTTCATTGAAGGTGTATCCGAAGACGTGAACTAGCCATAGGAATTACGCACGGGAGGTCAGAAACCGGGTTTTTACCAAAATACTTCGTTGTTACCCAGAGATTAAGTAAAAAACCCGGTTTCTTTGGCGGAGTGCGTAAGTATTGCCAAAAGTTTGATACAAAAGTAAGCGCTATCCCAACCGGAGACTGACAGCATGATTCAAAATCCCGCATACTATCAGATGGTGCTAGACACCTTCTGCACCGCCCTAGAAGATGCCCGCCCCGCTGTCAGGGCGAAAGCAGCAGAAGCACTGGGAAAAATGGGAGATGTCGCGATGGTGCCCATATTAGTTAAAGCCTTGAAAGACACCTCGCCAGAAGTCCGTTCCAGCGTCATCCAAGCCCTGGGACAACTGATACTAAATGAGGCTTAAATACTCGTTTCATTTCTTAGTCTCCCTCTGCTCGGACTTCCTTTGTGTAGACGCGATTTCAAGATCCGAGTAATCTTATCATTTCATACATTCAACCATCTGCTGTTCGAGCTTAGCCAACAAAGTATCAACATCTGTTGCGGCTTCCTCAAAACAAACAGGAGGTTCAGGCTTAGGTTCAAAAAGAATCAACTTAATTTGACCTTCACCGATCGCCAAAATCGCCACTTCCTTCTCAGGCTTGTGAGCTTTCAACACACCTACAACTTCCTGAATATGACTTCTCACTTGACGGTTCAACTCCTCAACCGCCTCTTTTTTACAATACACAAAACGCGCAGTTTCTGCAATATCAATTGCTAAAATCTCCTCACTTTCCTCTCCCCTTTCCAGAAATAGCCCCCAAGCCAAAGCAGCCAACTCATGTTGATTAGCCTTCACAAATTTATCTAATTTCCGACTCCAGCTATTTTCGTTGGGTTTGGACTCAGGGCTATCAAATAGAAACATTTTCTCTTCTTGTTTGTATAAACTAATATTTTACAGTCAGCAGTCAGCAGTCAGTTGGCAGTTGGCAGTTGGCAGTTGCCATTAGTTAGGATTCAAATTACCAACTAATGATTATACTCGATACTCGTTACCAGGCAGAGCCTGGTAACGCATATCCGGAGGCTCTGCCTCCATAGTCTGGGCCGAGGCAGAGCCTCTGGACATCGGTTCCCAGGCTGAGCCTGGAAGTTACTCGTTACCAGGCTCAGCCTGGTAACGCATATCCGGAGGCTCTGCCTCCATTGTTGCAGCCGAGGCAGAGCCTCTAGACATCGGTTCCCACGCAGAGCCTGGGAACCAGTTATTGCTATATATCATGTCTGGTTGATTCGCGATCGGATAAATTTCGATCTCCTAGGGGCGGGTTTTACCAACAATCTACCTGTCAAACTAATTATCTCAACCCGCCCCGCCCATATACTTATGATGCTACCAGACACGATATTACCAATTACCAATTCCCAATTGCCAATTACCAATTCCCAATCCCCAATTACCAATTAGCAAAAAGCGCTGCGTTTCTATTTTATACCAGATTGCACGCGCCAGAGCGACGCATAAACTCCGTCCTGTTCGACAAGTTGTTCGTGCTGCCCCGATTCTACCACTATCCCCTCATCCATCACAAAAATGCAGTCAGCATTGCGGACAGTAGAAAGACGGTGGGCGATCGCAATTGTAGTGCGATTCTTAGTAATTCGTTCGAGCGATCGCTGAATTGCCGCCTCCGTCTCGTTATCAACCGCTGAAGTAGCTTCATCAAGGATCAAAATCGGCGGATTCTTCAAAACAGCCCTCGCAATTGCAATGCGCTGCCGCTGTCCCCCCGACAATTTTTGACCGCGTTCCCCTACAATAGTCTTGTAACCGTCCGGCAATTGAACGATAAACTCGTGCGCTTCAGCAATTTTAGCAGCAGTTACTATCTCTCGATTGCTTGCCTCAAAACTGCCGTAGGCAATATTTTCTGCCACCGTACCGTGAAACAAAAACACATCTTGACTCACCAATCCGATCGCTCTCCGCAAATCTTTTAAATTCAGGTTATTTAATTCTATACCGTCGAGATAAATATTCCCGTACTGTACCTCGTACAGCCTCAAAATTAGTTTCACCAGCGTACTTTTTCCCGAACCAGTCGCCCCAACAATCGCAGTAGTTTTACCCGCCGGCAGAGTCAGAGAAAAATACTGCAAAATCGGTTTTCTTTGATTGTAAGAAAAGGTAACATTTTTAAATTCCAACTCACCCTTAACCGAACTGACCGGCAGCCGAATATCACCCGTGCGAATAGCGATCGGAGTATCCAACAAATTCATCACCCGATTAGTAGAAGCCATAGCGCGCTGGTATTGATCCAGAGTATTTCCCAGGCGAGTCAGCGGCCACAGCAACCGCTGCGTCATAAACACCAAAACGCTGTAAGTTCCCACAGACAACCGGCCCGCCACCACCTCCAAACCGCCCAGAAATAGCGTTGCAATAAACCCCAAGAAAATCACAACCCGAATCAGCGGAATAAAAGCAGCCGAAAGTACGATCGCCCGTCGGTTGCTTTGGCGGTAAGCTTGGCTTTGTGTTTCGATGCGCTGAATTTCATAATCTTCGGAAGTAAAACTTTTAATAGTAGTAATTCCCATCAAATTATTCGACAGTTGCCCGTTCAGAAAACTCACCTTTTCCCGCACATCAGCATAGAGAGGAGCGAGGCGATCTTGAAAAGCGAGCGAACCCCAAATAATAAAAGGTATCGGCAGCATTGACAGCCCAGCAACACCAGGAGATGCAGCAAAAAAAGCCGCGCCAATCACAACAACCGTTGTCATTACCTGAATTACCTCATTAGCGCCGTCGTCCAAAAAACGTTCGAGTTGATTGATATCATCATTGAGAATAGAAATCAAACCGCCCGTGCTGCG
>NZ_JANMZH010000229.1:0-16622 GCF_031383065.1 Microcoleus sp. OTE_8_concoct_300
CGGGATTAAAGCGATAAATAACTGTCCGGTCTGTTTGCAAAAATTGCCGTACTTCAGCAACAGCTTTTGTCAAAATCTCTTCTAAATTTAGAGAAGAGCGAATGCGTTCCAGCATCCCTACCACCAAGCGTTCTCGCTTTATTTGCTGGCGCAAGATAGTCTCGGCAAGTTTGCGAGAGCTAATATCTTCAATCACACCAATTAAGTAGCTCGGTTCCCCAACTGCATCCCGCACTAAAGATACAGTCACATTAGTCCACACAAATGAACCATCTTTGCGAACAAAGCGTTTCTCAACTGAATAATTAAAAATTTCCCCAGCTAACAGTCTGTTGCTAGACTCGACATCTACTTCTACATCTTCCGGGTGAGAAATATCCCCAATTTTTAGCGCTTTCAGTTCCAATTGTGAGTATCCGACAATATTGCAAAAGCCTTGATTTACCCTCAAAAATTTACCGTCTGGCCCCACTTTAACAATGCCGAGCGCCGCTTGTTCAAATACAGCTCGAAATCGCTGTTCGCTTTGTTGCAAAGCAGTTTCGGCTTTTTTGCGATCGGTAATGTCCATTGCCGTGCCACACAGTCGCACCACCTGACCAAACTCATTTTTAACAGCTTTTCCTTTAGCGTTAACGTGCCTAATTTCTCCTGATGGAAAACAGATGCGGTGGTCGATGTCGTAAGCTGTCCCTTCAGTCACTGCCTTTTGCACAACTTGTGTAAACCTTTCTTTGTCATCGGGATGAATGAGCTCTAAAAGTTCTTCCATTGTCGGCGGCCGATTCAATTCTCGACCGTAAACTCGAAACAGTTCTTCCGACCAAGTAATAATTCCTGCCTCCATATCGACTTCCCAATTGCCGATGCGGGCTATTTTTTGCGCTTCTTGCAACTGTTCGGCAAGTTGTTGCAGAGATGCGATTAACAGCGTTTTTTCGGCTTCTGCTGCAACGCGGGCGCTGATATCTTTGTGAGTACCAGCCATCCGCAACGGCCCACCCCATTCGTCGTACTCTACTACCTTGCCAATCGCCATAATCCACTGCCAATCTCCGGTTTTGTTGAGCATCCGGAATTCAACTTCATAGATATCAGTGCGACCTTCCAAATAGGAGTTTAAAGATTCCATTACCTTCGGTCGGTCTTCGGGATGCAGCAAACTTTCCCAAGCTTGGAACTTATTTTCAATTTCTGTTTCTGCGTAACCGAGCATTGATTTCCAATGAAAATCGAAATAATTTTCGCCAGTAGCTATATTCCAATCCCACAGTCCCAAAGAGCTGCTTGAAAGCGCCAACTGCAATCGCTCTTGACTGAGTTTTAATGCCGATTCAGTGCGTTTTATTTCTGTGAGGTCTGCAATTATGGCTATCATTCCTATTGGTTTATTGGCGCTATCTTTAATGCTGTCAGCTCGCAATGAAGTTTCTATAATCTCGCCATTTTTAGTCTTAATTTCAATTTCACTCTCCCAGGAAAAACCTTTCCTTAGCACCCTAAATAACTTTTTCAAATCTTGAGATTTGGCGTACATTACTGCTGGACCGCCGGCATTATTTAGTTCTTCAACTGTATAGCCATAGCGCTGAATAAATGCTTGATTGTGATAAACGGAATAACCGTCCAAATCTGCGATCGCGATCGCATCACTAGCGCTGTCTACAGCTTGAGTTACCAGGCACAGAGTCAGGTCGGCTTGTTTGCGATCGGTAATGTCAAAAATCGCTCCGTCGAGCCACAAAACCAACCCTTCTAGATTGTAAGTCGGTCTACCTCTTTCCGACATCCACCGCACCGCGCCGTCAGCGCGAACAATCCGGTATTCTAGATGGTACGGCTGTTTCGACTCTACTGCTGCGCTGACTTGTCGATAGACCATTTCAGTATCTGCCTCATGGATGATACTCGCAAAACTCAAGCGGTTGTTGCTAATAAAATCCCCAGCAGGATAGCCGCTAATTGCCTCAATTTCATCGCTAATAAATACCATCGTCCACTCACCGTCATACAGGCAACGATAGATAGCGCCGGGGATATTCTCAACGAGCGAGCGAAATCTTGCTTCGCTCTCCCGCAAAGCTACTTCTGCCTGTTTTAACTCAGTAATATGCAGCACCATGCCTTCCCAAACTATATCCCCATCCTGCCCTATTTCAGTCGGACAATCAACTCCTTCTGGTCTCGAAACCCCTTGCATCCACTTAAGTTTTCCCGACGGCACAATCGCGCGCCATTCCTGCTGCCATGGCTGCATATTTGCCGCAGAAAAAGCAATAGATTTTTCAAATTTTTGGCGGTCGTCTGGATGAATAAAACGAAAAACGAGTTGGGGATTCTGCTGAAGATTTTCTGGTGGCAATTCAGATAAATCGCGGCTGCCAGAAGAAATGTAAGGAAAAGTTTTTTTGCCGTCGGTTGAGAGGCGAAATTGATAAATTACTCCAGGCAAATTGGCAGCAACTTGCCGCAGTCTAGCTTCGCTTTCTTGCTGCGCTAATTGTTGGCGCTTATCCTGAGTGATATCTCGAATTATGCCGAGGAGAATTTTACTGCCGTCGGTATTTTCAAAGACAGTTTTTTTAGTAGACAGAATGTGCTTTGCACCGCTGGCGTCCGTAAATATTTCCTCGGTCTCGTTTTCTTTTCCCGTCCTCAACACTTGTTCGTCATTCTGCCCAAAAAATTCAGCTTCTTGTTTTGGGAAAAAGTCGTAATCCGATTTGCCCAGCAGTTCCTCGCGCTGCTTCCCGATTAGCTTGCAAAAAGCATTATTTAACAGTATCCAGCGGTGCTGTTCGTCCTTGACAAAAATTGGGTCAGCCAGTGCATCGATCGTATAATTCAAAAACTTTTTACTAGCTTCCAGTTCTGAGAGTGCTAAAATTTTATCCGTAATATTGTGGATAGTTCCTGTCGTCCCCTGCGCCGCGCCGTCGCAGTCAAAAATCAAACCTTCCTGCACTTCCACCCAGCGAATTTCGCCATTTTTGGTAAGATATCGAATTTGATAGCAACAGGACGTTTCTTGATTTTCGCTCAGAGACCTAAACGAATTTAAATATTGGTATTGATCGTCAGAATGAATGTAACTCAAACAGGAAGTTCCTAAGCTTTCATCAACGGTAAATCCGGTAATTTCCGTCCAAGCCGGATTGAGAAAAGTCCAATTGCCAGCAGTATTTGTTTCAAAAACTACTTCTTTGATATTTTCAACAACCTGCTGGTATTTTTCTTGACTTTTTTGCCATTCTGCTTGCCGTTTATGGCGGGCGATCGCGCACCTGAGGGTCCGCACCAGCAGCCGGCTGTCTACTTGTCTTTTCACCAGATAATCTTGGGCGCCGGCGGCAATTAACTCGAGGGCCAGTTCTTCGTCATCGCCGGCTGTCAGAATGACGATCGGAATATTTATACCGCAATCTTGCAGCCGGAAAAAAGTATTAAGTTTTGGGCTGTCAGGAACTGAAAGGTCTAATAAAATTACATCAAAAATCTCGCAGCTTAAAATTTCAATAGCTTCCTGGAGGCTAACTACATTCGTCAAATCAATTGATTGTCCCAGTCGATGATCAGATAGCAGTTCTTGAAAGAGTTCTGCATCTTCTGCACAGTGTTCTACTAAAAGAACTTTCAAGCAAGCAGGCGTTAAAGTTGGCTCAGAAATAGATGTCATACCCTTTTAGATTTTAGATTTTAGATTTTAGAGTTAGAATGACTGATGACTATCGCCGTTTTGCTCTTGGGTACAGTGGCATTTTTTTTAACTGGTATTCTTTTGCTATTTTTAAGTAATAAAAAAATCTCAGCAGGTGATACACTTACCTAGCTCATTAATTGGGGAACTTAAAGCCCAGGCTTTAGGGTGCGCTGGGTGCTTGCAGACCCCCCAGATTTATTTGTAGAATTGAGTTGTGCGCTGGAAGTTGTCCGCCTCGCCCCAAACCTCGTACCGAAAATCATCATAAAAAATACTCAGTAAGTGCGAAACGAGCGTGGATTGAGTCCGCTCGTGGGAAACGACCCGGCGGTTTCAACCGCCTTGAATCCCCTTGCGGGGAGAGGGGTATGGTTGCCCCTCCAGGAGATATGGTTGTCTCCTTCACCCTTTCAGGGTAATGTTCGCTTTGTGCCTTTGTTTTGAGGGCTTGTTAAGCTTGCAGCACTGTCGAGAGTGACTTTAAGACTGTTTAACTACAAGCGACAGAGCCCAAAACTAGCCTCGCATTCAAGGAGTGTCGTGACCCAAAAAACGTAGTCAATGAAGACGTAGGCCCGTCAGTACAGCTTGCTTCGATCTCTCTTACAAGCGAGCGTCCCTTTAGGGCTGAGTTAGTGACACTCTTACCAATGTTGCAACTCAACTCTGTCTTAATTTACAACCTTTGGCAGGAGAATAGCAAGGGGCAAGGCAAAAGAGCGCGGACGAATCCGGACTTGCATTCCTTATAGGATTTTAAGTTTTAGATTTGAGATTTTAAATTGCGGTTTGAAGCTTGCCTAAAGTTGCATTCTTTTTTCCAACTGATATTACTACAAATTTACGAGAATTACCGTTGATTTACGGGACACGCTCGCTCGATTGTGTCCGGTAAATTACCCACAATTAGCGCCTGTTTGTATTGAGCAATGAAAGTCCTCTATTGCGGGAGGAACCAAGACTTGCATTCCTTACTACGAACCTAATTACGAACTTCTTTACGGTTGTCTAACCGGACAGAATTTTAGTCAGTTGAGTCGATTAAGTTTTCGGCGGTTTGGGCAGCACAACTGTAAAGACGCTGCCTTGGCCGACATTGCTGCTAATAGCAATCTCACCGTTAAAAGGTTTTAAAAGTTCAATACAAGTATAAAGTCCGAGACCAGTTCCTGTCGGTTCGCCTTCACTTTTTTCCTCGCCTTTAGGTGGCTTAGAGGTGTAAAAAGGGTCAAAAACTTTTGACAAATCTTCAGATGATATGCCGCATCCCGTATCTGCAATGTCCATGTATATGTTGGAGTCGTCTTGCCTAGTTACGATAGTTAGTTCCCGGCTTTTCTTTTCCCACATAGCATCCATTGCATTATTGATTAAGTTATAAAATACTTGAGAAATATAGGAATAAATTAATGGAATGCTGGCAATTTCTTCGTCATAAAAGTATTTTTTTCTAATCTTATTTTTAAAATACAGGTTGCCTTCCAATAGCTGAATTTCTCGCTGCACTAAATCGTTAATATTCACAGGGTGCAAATCTTGCTTTTGCTCTTTTCTGCTTTTCATCATCAGAGTATCCATGATCTGATTGATTTTTGTGACAGCTTGAAAAATATACTTAGTATAATCAAACAGAGTGTCTTCTTGAATTTTTGTGGCTTTTGTTTCAATCAAATCGACGCTAGTCTGGATCACTTGCAGCGGACTTTTGAGGTTGTGAACCATTCCCTGGGTCAAACGTCCAATGATGGCTGTTTTTTCCTGGTCGATTAATTGCTTGGTTTTTTGTTCGACAAGTCTTTCCAGGTTTTGGTTGAGGTGGGCAAGTTCGAGGTTTTTTTCTTCGAGTTTTTTTTGCAAGCTGCGGATTGTCAAGTGAGTTTGAATGCGGCTCAATACTTCTTCGTGCTGGAAAGGCTTAGTGATGTAGTCAACGGCTCCTGTCTGAAAGCCTTTTACTTTATCAAGCGTATCGGAAAGGGCGCTCATGAATATGATGGGAATGTCTTGCGTTGACGGGTCTGCTTTCAAACGCAGACAAGTTTCAAAACCGTCAATTCCTGGCATCATGATATCCAAAAGAATCAAGTCTGGATGGATGTATTCAATTTGCTCGATCGCACTTTCGCCGTCTAGAGCCACTAATACTTTAAACCCGTAATTCCTTAACAACTCGAAAAGTACGTCAAGATTTGTTTGGTTGTCATCGACAATTAGTATGATGCTTCTTTCGGAATTCTTATCGTTCATATTCAAGGGAAACATTCAAATGTTTGAGTTTTGAGTTGTGGGTTGTGACTTTAAATCGGATTCAAGGGATTTTATGCGGCTCTAGAAACCCGGTTGCTTCGTAGATGCTTCTATTTGCAATAACCATTTTAGGAGCGGGCTGCGAGTGCGGGCCCCACAAGCAACTTAACTTGTCGCTTCGCCCAAGCCCAGAACCCCTGATTGAGAATGGTACTTTGAGCCCGAGATTTAACTGATTTTGAGTGGTCTGTTAGCTACCGTCAATTTTAGGACAAATGTTGCTTCAAAAAATCTCGAATTTGCTTGAGCTGAAATCCTTTAGTAAGTTGGCGCAGGTGATGAACGAAAGGCACTAATGTCGGGTCAGAATTTTCTAGTTTAGCAGTTTCTTCCAGAATAGCCTCAATATCGCCCATTGCAGCCAATCTTAACAAGGCCAAGACTGACTCTGAGGCAGGAGACACCATCGTTGAGTCAGCAGCAGCAATTTCAGGTGATGCTGTGGGAGTTTGAGCTTTCCGCTGTTTGGTTTCCCCTCCTTCTTCGTAAACCCATTCTAGTCTCAAATGCAGGCGCAATAATTCTAAAAGCTCGTTAGTTTGAATTGGTTTGGTGAGAAAATTATCGCAACCTGCAAGTATGCTCTCTTGCCTGGTAATCTCGTAAACGTTAGCGGACAAAGCAAGGATAACCACATCTTTTAATTCCGGCAATTGTCGCAGCCGCCTGGTAGCTTCCCAACCGTCCATTACGGGCATCACCAAATCCATTAAAATTATATCCGGTAGAAATTCCTGTGCTTGGCGTAAGCAGTCTTCGCCGTCTGTGGCTTGTGCAATTTCAAAACCCAAATGAGAAAGAAGCCTGTGCATCATGGCGCGATTTACTTCGTGATCATCCACGATGAGCACTTTCCGCTGGCGGCCGCTAAAACCGACAAGCCGGCATTTTTCTTGCGTGGATGGGAGTTCTGAACACTGGGCGACTGCGGGCAAGTCCAGATCGAACCAAAATATGCTGCCTTTGCCGGAGGTACTTTGGACGCGAATTTGGCTGCCCATCATTTTGACTAATTTTTGGCTGATTGAAAGTCCCAGTCCGGTACCTTCTACGAAATTGTTATGATCGCCCACTTGATGAAAAGGCAAAAATATTTCTTCTAATTTATTCTGCCCGATGCCAATGCCAGTATCTTCGATTTGAAAGCGAATTTTAGCGGTAGGGGCGCGAGTGCCCGTATTTGCTGCTGTTATCACCTCGCGTGCTTCTTTTGTTTCCTGCGGCGGCAGCGACTTTTGCTGCGCGTCTAAATTCGCGGTCAAATTGATTGTTTGAGTGGCACTGGACGCTGTAAAACTAGAGTTTGCCCTGTTGGTTTTAGGATAATTTTCGGCTGAATTTTGTGCATAACCGACTTTGAATGTAACGCCGCCATTCTCGGTAAACTTAACGGCATTGCTGAGCAAATTAATCAAAACTTGGCGCAACCTTTTTTCGTCAGCAAAAACGCCGTCTGGCAGCGCCGACAACTGCTCGTAATTAAAGGCAATTCCTTTTTGCTCCGATCGCATCTGGAACAAATCAACAATACTTTTAACAAAGCTGGGAAAATGCACGTTTGTCGGTGAGAGTTCCATTTTACTAGCTTCGATTTTGGAGAGGTCTAAAACGTCATTAATCAGCATCAACAGGTGGTTGCCGCACTGTTGAACGTTGTCGAGACTTTCGTGCTGATCGGCGGTTAAATTCTTATCTATTTTCAGCAATTGAATGTATCCTAAAATTCCGTTCAAAGGCGTCCGCAATTCGTGGCTCATGTTGGCCAGAAAGTCGCTTTTAGCACGGTTGGCGGATTCGGCGGATTCTTTAGCTAATTGCAGGGCCGCTTCTGCAAGTTTGCGCTCGGCAATTTCGGTTTGTGCTTGTTCAAATAGCGTCGATTGCTGAATGGCGATCGCCAACTGCACCCCCAATTGTTTCAGGCACTCTGCCTCCAATTGCTGCCAGGGACGAGGGCCCGTGCAGTGGTGGGCAATTAACAGCCCCCACAAGTTTTCGCCTTGCAAAATCGGCACTACCAGATTCGCTCTCACCTCAAGCTGAGTCAACAAAGCCAAGTGGCACTCGGCTAGGCCGGCATTGTAAACATCTTCTGTGGCTCTAACTCTGCCCTCTTGGTAAAGAGTAACGTAGGCTTCCCCAAAACAGGGGTCATAAATTTCCATTCCTACAATTGATAGGAAATTTTCGGCAACCGACTCGACAGCGATAAACCCGCTCCAATCCGGATTGAATTGATAAATAACAGTGCGGTCTACTTGCAAAAAATGCCGCACTTCTTCTACGGTTTTGGTGAGAATTTCTTCTAAATTGAGAGAAGATATAATGCGTTTCAGCATGGCTAATGCCAACTGTTCGCGCTTTAAGTTTTGGCGCAAGATTAATTCGGATTCTTTGCGTTTTGTGATATCTGTAATCACTCCAATTAAGCCGATTGAACTGCCATTTATATCTTTAATGCTGTCGGCTCGCACCAGAGCAGTGACTGCTTCGCCGCTCTTAGTGCGCAGGGCAAGTTCGCCGCACCAAGAGCGACCTTTGCGAAGGCTTTTATAGATTTGTTTGTAATTTTTATGCCGGACAGGAAGCACGGCGATATCGGCGATATCGTTGAGTTCTTCCACCCTGTAGCCGTAACGCTGAATAAAGGCTTGATTGTGGTAAATAGGCCGCCCTGTCAAGTCGGCGATCACGATCGCGTCGCTGGTACTTTCGACGGCTTGAGTGACCCGCAGTAAAGCTAATTCTGCTGCTTTGCGATCGCTGATATCCGTCATCGAACCCACCATCCGCAGGGGATTGCCGGCTTTGTCCCATACTGCTTGAGCGCGGGCGAGCACCCACTTATAGCTGCCGTCTTTGCACTGCAAGCGGTATTCGGCGGCGTAATTGGGGGTTTGGCGATCGAGATAATCTTGGATGGCTGCTTGCACCCGTGAACGATCGTCTGGATGCACGTGATCGATCCATGCGCTGTTGCTGCTGTCGATTTCGCCGTCTGCGTAACCGATAATTTCGTGCCAGCGGGCTGAGCGAAAAACTTCATTTGTTTGAAGATTCAGGTCCCAAATTCCGTCTTGATTGCCTTTGAGAACTAACTGCCAGCGTTCTTCACTTTTGCGCAATTCTTCTTCGGCTTGTTTGCGCTGAAGATGATCGCCCAACTGAGTCGCTAGCGCCTTGACCAACTCTACTATACGCGGTTCCATAATCGATCGGTCGCGCTTGCAGAATACTAAAACTGCCAGCACCTCTGCGCTAGCGCGAATTGGCACTCCGAAACAACCTTTCAATCCGACTCCTGCCGCCATGGACGATCGGGCAAAAAGATGATTTTTGGCTATAGAAATATCTTCAATCCATTCTACATTTCGCGTTGACCAAATCCGTCCGGGTACTCCAACTCCGGCGGCGAATCTAATTTTTTTACTTTCGCGGCCGAACCTATCTAAATCGCGATCGCTAGCGTACCAAGTTTCGCTGTGTTCCAAAAAAGTACCGTTAGCAGTCGGTATCCAGGCTTCCGCAAAATTCCAGCCGATCGCATTGCACAGCAACCGCAGAATCTCTGGGAGGGCGCTGTGAAAATCAGCAGACTGACTAATTGCTTGAGTTGCTGCCAGCAACAGCTTGATTTCATCTTCTGCTTGCTTGCTTTCTGTAATATCAGTTCCCGTGCCTAGAATTTGTTTTAACTTACCGTCTGGTGTTTTTGCAAATACAGTATCTCGGCTGACAATCCAGCGCCAAGAACCATCTTTGTGCCTGATTCGGTATTCAAATTTAAATATCTCCCCTTCCGTGCCCGTTTCGACTTGCTGTAAATAATCTGGTATTTTGATTGAATCTTCCGGGTGCATTAAAGTTGGCTTCATCCACGGCCCGATTCCCTGAATCTCCTCTACTGTATAGCCGAGAATGTGGTATATAGAAGCGTTCGCATAGATAGTTTTTTGTTCTATTAAGTCATAAACATACAAAATATTAGGACTTGCCTCAGCAATTTGTTGAGTGAACCGCTGGCTTTCTCGCAGTGCTGCTTCTGTTTGTTTTCTTTCGGAAATATCGCGAACAATGCAAATGATTTCCCCGTCGGGCAGCATTGTCAGCGAGACATCTAGAGGGACTTTCGAGCGGTCGCGGCGGCATCCTACTGCTTCGGTGCTGTAACAACCTTTCTGCACTAAAGCCGGCATGACTTCTTGCTCGAACCTTTGCAGTTGGGCACCTTCGTAGAATATTTTCCAACTTTTGCCTAAGATTTCTTCCAGAGAGTCGTAACCGTAGATTTTTAGTCGGGCTGCGTTGCAATAAATCACGTCTCCGGCGGCACTGAATATGGCGATACCTTCGGAAGCTTGGGCCATTGCTACTGCTTGCCTGTGGAGTAGTGACTCGGAACGTTTGCGTTGAGTGATGTCGCGGACGATCGCGATAATTTCGTCCTCCGTGCAGAAGACAATTCTGGCTTCAAAATCGTACAGTTCACCATTAACTGGCATTTGATATTCTACGACTTGAATCTCGCCAGTGTCGATCGCTTGTTGATTGCCGGCCATGATTTTTTCAGCAAAAGCAGCAGGCAATATGTCTTGTGCTTTTTGACCGATTACTCTTTTTGGCGGTAGGATATTATCGAAATCTTTGGCAGCTTTGAAATCTACAAAAGTACCGTCTGCCCGACAGCGAAATATCATATCAGGTATCGCATTTAAAAGAGCGCGTTTGGTGGCTTCACTCTTGCGTAATTCAGCTTCAGCTTGCTTGCTAAATGTAACGTCGCGAGCAACTGCATAAAACAAACCTTCTTCTGCAAACGGCGATGCCGTCCACGACAGCCATTTATAAGTACCATCTTGGCAAAGATAGCGGTTTTCTAAGTTAATAATGGGGTTGCCCTTTTTAAGTATTTCTAATTCAGCTATAGTTATCGATCGGTCTTCTGGATGCACGAATTCTATAAAAGGTTGGGCTAGCATTTCATCGCTGCTGTAACCTAATACTTTTGACCAAGCCGGGTTTAAGCGTTTGAAATAGCCGTCCAAACCTGCGATGCAAAGTAAATCCAGCGAGAGATTAAAAAATCTATCGCGGTCTTGCTGGGTTTGTTTTAATTCGGTGACATCCATCACCAAACCGTCCCAAACTATATCGCCGTTCGCTTGTTTTTCCGGTCTCGACGCGCCTTGCAGCCACTTCACTTTGTCCGGCATAATTTGCCGCCACTGGTGTTGCCAAGGTTGCTGAGTCGCCGCTGAAGTTGCGATCGAGCGCTGCAAGTCTGAGATGTCGTCTGGGTGAACTGTTGCAAAAGCCAAACTGGCATTCTCTTCTATTTCTTTTGGGTGTAAATTGTAGAGCTGCCAACTGCCCGAAGAAACGTAAGTAAAAGATGTTTTACCATCTACATAAAGCCGAAATTGATAAATCATTCCCGGCACATTGTCGGTCATTACTTGCAATCGAGCTTCGCTTTCCTGCAAAGCTCTTTGCTGGTGCTTGTACTCTGTCACATCTCGCATTGTTCCGACTAACATTTTAGTGCCGTCGGTTTTGGTTAAGACAGTTTTTTTAGTAGATAGAATGCGTTCTTTGCCGGCGCTATCTGTAAAAGTTTCTTCGGTTTGCTCAGGAATGCTTCTTTGCAATACTTGCTCGTCTTGTTGCCCCCAAAAATCGGCTTGTGCTGGGGGGAAAAACTCATATCCAGACTTGCCTATCAGTTCCGATCGCCTTTTTCCCATCAAGTCGCAAAAAGCGTCGTTTAATACGACCCACCTGTGCTGCTCGTCTTTGACAAAAATTGGGTCGGGAGTAGCATTAATCGTGTGATTCAAAAACTCTTCTGATGCTTTTAATTTAGCTTCGTAATGGTAGCGATCGCTCACATCCAAGACTACTTTAATCATCCGGTCGATGGAGCCGTCCCGGCCGCGAATACAGCGCAGGGAAACTCTAGTATAAACGGTTTCTCCGTTTTTTTTTCGCCACTTTTTGTCTAAAACATAGCCTTCGCTCTCCCCGGCAAAAATTTTTTTTAACTGCACTAAGGTAGCCTGCCAATCGTCAGGGAAACCCCACTCTTCCCAATTTTTGTGCAAAAAATCTTGGCGATCGTATCCCAGCAAACCGCACAAAGCATCGTTCACTTCCAAGCACTCGCATTTTTCGGGTTCTGAGGGATAATTTCCAGGAGCAAGAATGGCAATTCCGACGAGAGAATTCTCGACTACCGAGCGATATTTTTCTTCGCTTTTTCGCAAAGCTTCTTGGTTTTGCTGCCGCTCGACTGCGTAGCGGAGCGATCGAATTAACACTTCGCTGTCGATGTTTCGCTTGACTAGATAATCCTGAGCTCCGGCTTGGATTGACTGCACGGCAAGTTCTTCATCGTTGCGGGCTGTCAGTACGACAATCGGAGTATTTAGGCTGTATTCTTGTATTTTGACAATTGTACTTAAGTCTTGGCTGTCGGGCAGCGAAAGGTCTAGTAAAATCACATCAAAACCTTCGCCGACCAAAAGTTGTTGCGCTTTGCTCAGACGGTCTGTACACCTTACTGACAGCGTTTGAGGATGGGATCTGCTGACATTTGTTTTTAATAATAATTCTTCGATCAGATCGGCTTCGGCTTGATTGTCTTCGACCAGAAGAACTTTAAAGCCGTTTCGCTTTGCGCTGGGGCTCAAAACTGATATCATATACCTTTTTTGTGGTCATAAAACAGTCGAGCTCACTATTATAGCATATAAATAATTGCCTAGCAAAAAATCCCGCCGCTTCAAGTTAAAAACTCTGGAATTCAACAGTTACTATCCCTTCTCTGCGACGGGGTTTTTGCTCTAAGTAAATCCACGCAATCAAAGGAAAAATTTTTACGGTTTTTAGAAGCTCGGTTTCAGGAGGAAACTAAGCTGCTGGGTGTGGTGTTTTTTGGGGGAGATCCCTGTCAGTCGATTTTAGATGTGAGATTTGAGATTTACTCCACAGATGAATCGGGGAGGTTGAACCTTAGTATAAAATTTTGGCCGGCTCACGACTCCTGTCGGAAACTTGTATCCGTTTTTGGGTGGGTTTCCCTCGCGCGAGGGAAACCCACCCTTTGTTGTCCTTCGATTCCGCTACCAACACAATCCGAGCGGTATCCCCGCACCAATGCGTGCTCAGCGCCAAAAAAGCGGTGGGAATTATCTTCGATATTCACATTTTTACCAGTTCTTTTATGATAGCTTACAGAAACTCCTTCCTGCTATTTCTTTACTTTTTGCAATCAAATAAATTTTCTCCACAGGTCTTGCTATTTAGCAAAAAAGTGATAGTCTTGAAATAGAGGGGGTAAAAAACTTTGCTGCATAGAGCCTCGGAAAAAATTAGATATTTTTCGCAACAAAACTACGTTAAAAAAATGACTGTAATTTGTTTGCTGTCATTTGTTTACTCTCTTTAAATCTAAGTGAGCTGAAGTTGAGAGGAAAAAAGCAATGCTAGAAAAATTAGCAATCCCAGAAACACAAGTTTTAATTCCGAAAGAAAAAGCCTTAGTATTGTGGTTTGATGAAGTCGGCATCGCCGACATCCCATTAGTAGGCGGGAAAAATGCTTCTTTAGGCGAAATGATTCAACAGTTAACTGCCCAAGGAGTCAGAGTTCCCAACGGATTTGCAACTACAGCACACGCTTACCGCTACTTCATCCAGTCGGCGGGTTTAGAAGCTAAATTGCGCGAAATATTTGCTGATTTAGACGTAGAAGATCTGCAGAACCTGCGACAAAAAGGCAAGCAAGCGCGGGCACTAATTCTGGATACACCGTTTCCGCGAGAACTACAAGCGGCGATCGCGGATGCTTACGAAAAATTGTGCGATCGCTACGGCGACAATACCGACGTAGCAGTGCGTTCCTCGGCCACCGCCGAAGACTTACCAGACGCCAGTTTTGCCGGACAGCAAGAAACCTACCTCAACGTCCAAGCTTGCGCTGGCGTCCTCGAATGCTGTCACAAATGCTTTGCTTCCACATTCACCGATAGAGCAATTTCTTACCGCCAACTCCGAGGTTTCGACCACTTTGAAGTCGCCTTATCTGTCGGCGTGCAAAAAATGGTGCGATCGGACTTAGCATCCTCCGGCGTCATGTTCAGCATCGACACCGAAACCGGATTCAAAAACGCCGTATTAGTCACCGCCGCCTACGGATTAGGCGAAAACGTTGTCCAAGGCGCGGTCAACCCCGACGAATACTTCGTCTTTAAACCAACATTAAAACAAGGTTTTCGCCCGATTTTAGACAAACGCCTCGGCAGCAAAACACTCAAAATGGTGTACGATATCGGCGGTTCTAAATACACCAAAAACGTCTCGGTGATAGCCGCCGAAAAAAATAAATTTGCCATAAAAGATGATGAAATTCTGCAACTAGCACAGTGGGCCGTAGTTATAGAAGAACACTACTCCCAAGTGCGCGGGACTTATACCCCGATGGACATTGAGTGGGCAAAAGACGGCAATACGGGCGAATTGTTTATCGTCCAAGCGCGACCCGAAACAGTACAATCTCAAAAGTCGGCTACAGTTTTACGCAACTACAAATTGCAAGGCACCAGTGCAGTTTTAGCAAAAGGACGCGCCGTTGGCGCATCAATCGGACAAGGCAAAGCCCGCGTGATTTTAGATGTTCACAGAATCGCTGAATTTCAATCAGGAGAAGTTTTAGTTACCAACAAAACCGACCCTGATTGGGAACCGATTATGAAAAAAGCAAGTGCGATCGTCACCAATTCCGGCGGCCGCACTTGTCACGCGGCGATCATCGCCCGAGAAATGGGAATTCCCGCCATTGTCGGCACCGGCGACGCCACCCAAATCTTGAAAAACCATCAAGAAATCACTGTTTCTTGTTCCGAAGGAGACGAAGGCAAAGTTTATGCCGGTTTGCTTCCTTTTGAAATTCAAGAAACTGCGATCGAGAATTTGCCCCGCACCCGCACTCAAATTTTAATGAATGTGGGAAATCCCGAAGAAGCTTTTGGTTTGTCAGCAATTCCTTGCGACGGCGTAGGCTTGGCGCGGCTGGAATTCATCATTGCCAATCACATTAAAGCACACCCGCTGGCACTGATTCACTTTGACGAATTGACCGATGAATCAGTCAAGGAAGAAATTGCAGAACTGACAGCGCTTTACCAACACAAACCCGATTTTTTCACGGACAAACTAGCCCACGGAATTGCCACAATTGCCGCCGCATTTTATCCAAATCCAGTCATCGTGCGGATGAGCGATTTCAAGAGCAACGAATATGCTAATCTTTTGGGAGGACGGCAGTTTGAACCCAAGGAAGAAAACCCGATGATCGGGTGGCGCGGCGCGTCTCGCTATTACGACCCGAATTACCGCGAAGCTTACGCTTTGGAATGCAAAGCATTGAAGCGAGTTCGCGACGAAATGGGCTTGACAAATGTGATTCCGATGATTCCATTTTGTCGCACCCCGGAGGAAGGGCGAAAAGTGTTGGCAGAGATGGCAAAACACGGTTTAGTTAAGGGCGAAAACGGCTTGCAAGTGTATGTGATGTGCGAATTGCCCAGCAATGTCATATTTGCTGATGAATTCGCGCAAGTTTTTGACGGATTCTCGATCGGCTCTAACGATTTAACTCAGCTAACATTAGGATTAGACCGGGATTCTGCTTTAGTCGCGCACATCTTTGACGAACGAAATGAAGCTGTCAAGCGCATGGTAGAAATTGCCATTAAAGCGGCGAAGAAGTACGATCGCAAGATTGGGATTTGCGGTCAAGCCCCCAGCGATTATCCTGAGTTTGCTCGTTTCTTGGTTCAGTTGGGGATTGATTCGATTAGTTTGAATCCCGATTCGGTTTTGAAGACTTTGTTAGATGTCGCTAAGGTAGAGGCTTCCGGTGCGGTAATGGATTTAGCGACGGAGGTTGCTAAAGTGTAACCGTTTTGGTTTTTGAGAGAAACCGAGTTTCTCAAACAATAGCTGCGCCCTTTTCTGGCTTGGTTGTTTTTGAACTCGACCCGGTTTCTCATATCTAGCCCTGTAGAATAACCGATATCCCGTTTGTAGTGATGAATCCAAGTCCTCTGATTTTGATCAGGCCTTGCATTCGTCACTACAAACCTCTTTTATTCCGGGTAATTGACCGGATCTAATATCATATCAAATCCGTTAGCCTCGGAATAGTAAATTCGAGTTCACTGTTGACTGTTCACTGTTGACTGTTCACTGTCAACCGTCAACCGTCAACATCATTCCGGTGTAACCGGAAATGATATCACACCCTACCTGCGTTTCTGGCTTTGTTGAGCCCTGGCGATGCGCTTTACGAAAAAAGTGGCGCCAACAGCGATCGCCCTCCTCACCCGCCAACAAACGGTTAACGCACGGGCGGTTAACGGGATAATAGTTTGAGACTTGACCCGGAACTTTTGTGATTTAAAACCGTCTTTTCCGGGAGGATTTTCTGTTGCCGATCGTCTAAATTAAAAAAAATATTCCTACCTGCAGGCTTTGAAAAAGTGTTAACGGCTCTCCTGATTATTTTCATAGGTTTAGCTCCGTCGCTGCTGTCTTTGTGGGTGATGCGCTCTGCC
>NZ_JANMZH010000230.1:0-1067 GCF_031383065.1 Microcoleus sp. OTE_8_concoct_300
CGGGATTAAAGCGATAAATAACTGTCCGGTCTGTTTGCAAAAATTGCCGTACTTCAGCAACAGCTTTTGTCAAAATCTCTTCTAAATTTAGAGAAGAGCGAATGCGTTCCAGCATCCCTACCACCAAGCGTTCTCGCTTTAATTGCTGGCGCAAGATAGCCTCGGCAAGTTTGCGAGAGCTAATATCTTCAATCACAGCAATTAAGTAGCTCGGTTCCCCACCCCCATCCCGCACTAAAGATACAGTCACATTAGTCCAAACAAATGAACCATCTTTGCGAACAAAGCGTTTCTCTAGTGAATAATTAAAAATTTCCCCAGCTAACAGTCTGTTGCTAGACTTGACATCTACTTCTACATCTTCCTGGTGAGAAATATCCCAAACATTTCGCGCTTTCAGTTCCAATTCAGAGTATCCGACAATATTGCAAAAGCCTTGATTTACCCTCAAAAAGTGACCGTCTGGCCACACTTTAACAATGCCGAGCGCCGCTTGTTCAAATACAGCTCGAAATCGCTGTTCGCTTCCTTGCAAAGCAGTTTCGGCTTTTTTGCGATGGGTAATGTCCATTGCCGTGCCACACAGTCGCACCACCTGACCAAACTCATTTTTAACAGCTTTTCCTTTAGCGTTAACGTGCCTAATTTCTCCTGATGGCAAACAGATGCGGTGGTCGATGTCGTAAGCTGTCCCTTCAGTCACTGCATTTTGCACAACTTGTGTAAACCTTTCTTTGTCATCGGGATGAATTAGCTCTAAAAGTTCTTCCATTGTCGGCGGCCGATTCAATTCTCGACCGTAAACTCGAAACAGTTCTTCCGACCAAGTAATAATTCCTGCCTCCCTATCGAATTCCCAATTGCCCATGCGGGCTATTTTTTGCGCTTCTTGCAACTGTTCAGCAAGCTGTTGCAGAGATGCTATTAACAGAGATTTTTCGGCTACTGCTGCATCGCGGTCGCTGATATCTTTGTGAGTACCAGACTTCCGCAACGTCCCAGGCCATTCGTCGTACTCTTCTTCCTTGCCAATCGCCATAATCCTCTGCCTATCTCCGGTTTTGTTG
>NZ_JANMZH010000160.1:0-1026 GCF_031383065.1 Microcoleus sp. OTE_8_concoct_300
TCGGGGTTACTGCCAGTAGGGAAGTCAACTTTGGTGGCAAAAGTGGGGGTGGTGGCGTTGGTGGCGGTAGTATTGAGCAGGATGGAGACATCGTTGCTGCGGAAGTTCGTCACAGCTAAGTCAGGTTTCGTGTCGCCGTTGATGTCGCCGATGCTGACGGCGCCGGGCCGAGTGCCAGTAGGGAAGTCAACTTTGGTGGCAAAAGTGGGGGTGGTGGCGTTGGTGGCGGTAGTATTGAGCAGGATGGAGGCGGTGTTGCCGTTGATGTTCGCTAAAGCTAAGTCAGGTTTGCCGTCGCCGTTGATGTCGCCGATGCTGACGGAGCCGGGGTTAGTGCCAGTAGGGAAGTCTACTTTGGTGGCGAAGCCTAGCACGCCGCTGTAGGTTTTGAGGGTGGTTTCTGTGAGGGCAAGTTTGGGCCTGTGAGGGGATGGGGGGATGAGTTGGGGGATGTCCCAGGTGTCGCCTTTTTTGCTGTTGCCTGTAGTAGCGGGGTTGGCGGCGATGTTGGCGCCGGTGAGTTGGTGGAGTTGAGTGAGGAATTGGTGGCCAGAGTCCCCGGCTGCTATGTTACATCCATATAAGATGATTCTGGCGTTGGCAGTGAAACTGTTTCGCCACTGTTGCAATTGTTGGCTGTAGTTTTCACAGTTGCTGCTGTTTAGTTCTGTTGTGCCTAAGTACAGGCTGCCGGAACTGCCGTGTGAGATGATGTGTAGTGCTTCGATGCCTGTATGCTGAGCTAGGATTGTGGTGATTTGCTCGCAGGCATCCGGCTGGCTTTCGAGGATGTAGGTTGCAGTGCCCGGTTTGATGCCAGAGGCTATGTGCTGGCTATCTGGTATTGTGGGGTCAAGGATGACTATTTCCCTTAGCTGGTTGCTGATGCCATTAATTAGGGAAAATTCTTTTTTGTGGTTAATTTGAACTAGAGTTTTCATCTGCTTTTGGTGCCCCTGGAATAATTTTTTGAGTTAGTTGGCGTCGTGACCCCGATTTGAGTTAAGAGACGGTACTTATACCTTA
>NZ_JANMZH010000338.1:0-2957 GCF_031383065.1 Microcoleus sp. OTE_8_concoct_300
GATTATTCCGATCGCAATAAGCATCATGATCGTTGCGCCAACTGCGATCGCAATATGAATTTGCTTCATTTTGAAGGTTGAGAAAAATTCCCAATTTCCCAACAAAACACCAACGGCAACGGCTAAAATTCCGATCCTTCTTACCTGTTGGTTACTGACATTTGGAAAAAACGCCAAGGTTACGATCGCAGCAATTGTGACCGCCACAATTAGCCAGAAATAATTGGGACTGACTCTGGCTATATTTACCGCCAGAATTCCACCAGCGACACAGGCAGAGAGAAAGAATGAATTCGAGTAAATTTGCAGTCGATCGAACACGTCTGAAGGTGTGAATTTAGGCGGTTCTGGTTGTGGTTGTGGTTGCTGTCGCTGAAACATGATGCCCCCATAAAATTAACCAATTCCGAACCATTTACCGATTTTCTTAGCGCCTCTGACCACGTTGCTGCTAAATTGCTTAGCTTTTCCGGCAACGTTCCCCGACCAGTTGAATGCGATCGAGTCGCGATTGCTTCCACCTAATGATTGCTGTGGTTTATTTGCTTCATAGTTTTGTCCCCACGATTGATTTGAGTTTGATGGCTGTGTCCAATCTGAACCTGTGAAAGTCCCATCATTCCCCGGAAATTGGGGATGAGAAAAGGCAGCTAAACCATGCTGCAAACCCATTTTTGCTGCTAGAGCAGTTTGTTTTGCTTGATTTGCCCAAGCCCGAATGCCAGCCTGAACCGCTGGCTCGTTAGCTGCTTTTTCTCTGGCTTCTTCGAGTTTCGCTAAAGCTCTTGCCAGAACTGAACCATTAGCAATTTGGTCAAGTTCATTGTTGACGGTTCTTAACTCGGATTGCAAGGAAACCGCGTTCGCTTTACGATCATCTCCCTCAAGCAATTTAGAATTCCGACCAGTGACTGCAATTGCCAAGTCAACTGCACCCTTATCCAGCTTCTCAACTACTTTGATGCCTTTTTTGGAAACTTTCTCAACTGCTTTATTCCAAAGTTCAATTGAGGTAATAACGTTCCCAAAAATCTCCTCAATTTTGTCAATGTTATCGATTACCCATTTAGCATCAATTCCTAGTTGACCGAATTCCGCCCATTCTGCCAATCCCATTTTTGCTATTTGAGAAAAGTCTATTCTAAACTTTTCTTGCATGAGGGCTTCTACTTCTGGATCGAGGTGAGTGATCAAGTGTCCACATAAAGGTCTGTTTGCGTCCATGTTTTTAACCTAAATTTGAGTTATTGCTTGCTAAATCACTGATTCAACAAGCAATTTTATTTACATCAAAGTTTTAATCTCTAAAGTTTCTCCTGGCTCAGAAGCCGGGAGACTATCAGAAACAGCTCTGAGAGCATCGATTGAATCTACGGGCAAATCGCCATAAACTGTGTAAGTTTTCGTGCCGTGTCGAGAACTTGTAACTTAGACTTGTCTGGAAGAGCCATTAACTACAGAAGCGGGTTTAAATAGCCAGTCAAACATTTCTTTTTCCTCCAAAAACTACGGCAAACAACCAAACAATAATTCCCATCATCCTCAAATATCCGTTGACAAAAAGTCGATGTCTTTTGTTTTTCCAAAGTATCGGATAGTGAATAATTTCATGCGCTTTTTTCGACAAGGGCACGCAATCTCTAATAAACCTTTCAGATTGAAGATTGCTGTAAGTCAAATGGTGCGCGTGATTTGAGAAAAGCCAAGGAAACAAAACGCATCTGTTTCCCGTGGCTTGTTGAAATTTTCTTGATCGGGCATACCAGATGTTCGATCGAATGTAGCTTGTGTATTCAGGTGAGTGATTTTTAGTCATCGTTTAGAAATACTTCAATCCATTTTTGAGCACTGGCAATCGCACATTCTTCAGTTTTTGACTCACTGTTGGCAATTATTTCGGAGCCATAGCCGTCGTACACAAACCAATTCCAGTATCTTTCGACTTGATACTGATATCCGGTCTCTATGCGAGAACAGCGAACAATCTTGATTTGCAATCCCAAGTAATAGTAATTACCAGGAATTAAGTCTGTATCGCTTCTATTCTCAAGAGATGAAGAACCTTTGGTGTAACCAACTATCCAAGTTTTGACTTCTCCCCGTTCCTGCAAGGAAGCAAAGCTGCTATTTCCGATTTTACGAACAATCGACACTGGCAACAAACTCAGTAATTTTTTCAGCAATTTACTTCACCTCACAGTTACATTGAGCGATAATCTTGCCGTAAACGACGTAACAGTCTGGGCAAATGTGAATGCCTAATGATGCAGCTTCAGCCACAGCAAAATGCCCATTTTTATCAGCTAGCTTAATACCTGTTTCGTGTTCTTTTAGAGTCAAAAATCCCGTGTTTGGGATTGGCAATGTTTTTGACCAACACAAATTGACTACCTTGAAGATTTCACCTTGATGTAAATACATTAAATTTCCCCAGTAAACTAACCTCTAAAACTAGCGACTTGACCAATTACCTCGATCGTCCTTGCATCAGTAATCCCTTCATCCCGCAATTCAGACGCGACTTTAGTAAGAGCTTCCTGTGGGCGCAAAGCTTTGACGACAATGATTTTCGGAGGATTTGACTGGCGATTGACTTGGACTTTGTAATAAGCCATAATTACGACTCCTGAAGCTTCTTGATGCCTGCTGCAACTTCCTCTGTAAAACCAAGTTGTATTTCTGCTGCGGCCTGCTTTCCCCACGCCCGGCCCACTTCTCGGTAATTGTTCAACAATCCAATTTTCAAGGCAGAAATGTGAGACAAATTTTTATCGGCAGCCGCAGCAGCGGTGGTAGCGATCTGATTGTGTTGTTCAACAAAAACGATCGCCGTTGATGTGGCAACAGGGGACGCAGCCGGTGTCTTTTCCACTAAGTTGCGGAGGTCGGCAAACTTTTGAGCATTTAGCAGTTCGATCGCGTCCAGGGCGAGTTGAGAATACTCGGTAGCACGAGCG
>NZ_JANMZH010000354.1:0-4980 GCF_031383065.1 Microcoleus sp. OTE_8_concoct_300
GGTTGGGGATATCGGGGGTGTAGGTTTCGACTCTAGCAACTTCCCAATCACCTGTTTTGTAATGGGTACTCCAACCGTGGAAATTGGGTTCGTGTTCTGCTTCAACCCTGACAAACTCGGTTGGCCTGTATCCTGGTTGCGGGATCGGGCGATCGGAGGAATCGAAGTATTCAGCAAGGATGCGAGTCAGAGAATGAGTGTGGGATAGCATTCGATCTTCCCATCCCGGTTGCCGCCCTTCGGCTCTAAAAACAATGTATTTACGCATCGTCATCATCCTGAGTGCATATCTTTTTAATTTAATCAAAAAATCTCTCTTTTTATTTTAACTAGACTTTGAGTAATGTCATAATAGAACAAATGTTTTAAAGCCGATTCGCATTTTCACACTATACAGATGTCCGTATCCTCACAATCTGACGCTACGCCTGCATATCGCGGCTATCGACTTCAAGCTCTATACACACTTTCGCGCCTACTTGAATCCACTGACAGCGCGAACTTTACTTTTCAGCCTGAAGGTAAAGAAGACCTAGCTATTTTTGACGCTAGTAACAATCTCGTGGAAGTAGTACAGGTCAAAGCGCACAGTCAGGATCTGGCGCTTTCCTCTTTTAAGCTTAAAAAAAGTGATTCTTTCTTTTACAGAGTAGCCCAACTTTTGAAGACTAACTCTCACTTGACAATTAGGATCGCTAGTTTCGGTGAAATAGGTCAGGAAATGCGCCAAGCTTGTGGGGAAAATGATAATAAACGACAAACTGTAGCCAGAAAACTCAGCGAACACAAATTTCTGTCCGAGGTAGAAGCAGATAGCCTCTTGGCAAAAATACAGTTAATTCGTGTAAAAGAAGCTGCAATAACAGAGAGTGTGTATAGGTTTCTCAAAGAGACTTTAACGGGTGTAGATGCAGAGTCTGCCTTTGAACTATTAAATTTTTGGCTGTATATCTGTGCCGAGAACAAGTGCAAGATAACTCGGCGTGATGTGGTTGATAGGATTAACAAAGTCGGTCGGTTTCTAGCTGAACGGGCTGCCCATCACAAAGAGTGGTTTACCACCATTGTGCCTCTAGAAGAGCCAGAGATTGATGCCAAATTAAAAGATGAATTATCGGATGAATTTTATCGTGGAATTTCAGCTCGTTACGAGCATATTCTGGCGGATGTTGATGTTTTGCGCTCTCAAAAATTACAAGAAATAGCTAAAAATTTTGAAGAAAATAGAGTCGTTATTATCCACGGGGCTTCTGGTCAAGGCAAGACTACTTTAGCATTTCGCTATCTTCACGAGTTCTTTCCAGACCAATGGCGATTTAAAGTTCAACTAATTGATAGTAGAGAACACGCTCTTAGTATTGCGACGGCTCTAGCAGGTCAAGCTGATGCAATCGGTATACCAATTGCCGTTTACTTGGATGTCTCACCCAACCATATTGGTTGGACTGAGTTAGTCAAGGAATTATCTACTCATAGAAACATTCAAGTTCTAGTAACGGTTCGCGAAGAAGATTTTCGTCGAGCCAGTATTTCTGGTGCTGAAATTCAATTTTCTGGAGTCGAACTGACCTTCAATCGAATTGAGGCGCAGGAAATCTATCAATCTCTTACAAACAAGAAACTTCCAGCAGAGATATTGACTTTTGAGGAGGCCTGGAACAGGTTTGGCGGTGAAGGCCCCCTCATGGAATTTGTCTATCTGGTGACTCAGGGAAATTCTCTTCGAGAAAGACTCTCACAACAAATAAGAGGACTTGAGGATGAAGCCAGAACAGGAAAGCTAAGTTATGCAGAAATTAAACTCTTGAGATTGGCTTCTGTAGCGTCAGCCTTTGAATCTCGGTTGCAAATTAAACCCCTTGTCAAACATTTAGCTTTAACTGTGCCCGAGAGAACTTTTGAACTATTTGAAGGAGAGTATTTGCTGAGGCTTAGTGAGGATGGTTCCCTAATACAGGGATTACATCCTATACGTTCAGCAATACTTGCTGACCTTCTAAGCGATTCAACATTGTCACCCTGGTCGGAAAGTGCTAGCATCTGTTTGCCATTCATCTTTGAACGGGATGTTGAAAGTTTTCTCCTTTACGCCTTCTCGCGTCATCGGTTTGAAATTGAACCTTTGCTAAACTCTCTTACCTCATATCAGCCACAACAGTGGACTGCAATAGCAGGAGTCACGCGGGCTTTAATTTGGTTAGGCATTAAGGAATATGCTGAAGCTAATAAACAACTTCTTGCAGAAATATATCAAGATGTAGGAACTGGTTTTCTGTCTGTATTAGATTGCGATATAGCAGATGCTACTCCTGGATGGGGGAGATTGTGGTTAAGCGAGTTGGGACATACACTTCCTCCAGAAGGACGACGGCGAATAGAAGCTTTTCAATCTCGTCAGACTGATAAGAAGCAGGTGTTTGTACGTGCTGAAACATGGTTGTCAAGTCGGGTTCAAAAACCTACAGCACCCTCATCTGATGTGGATTGGTCTGGTATGGCGGAAACAATATTTTGGATAGGACATTTTGGAGTATCCTGGCCTTTAGCAGAATGGCTTTCTAATTATGAGATTGACCGAGCGATTGATACGCTCCCCATCGATATCTTAGCTGATTTAATCCTGGGATTATCTTACGGATATCAGGAAGGCTTTAGTTCTTGGCTGGAGACGAATCGCTCTAGACTTATGAATCGCTTTCGGCAAGAAACACAAACAGTAGCATTGGAAGATGATGGAGAAAAACTTACGGCTCATTTTATTGTTGATATCCAGCAACAAAATGGCTCTCAATCTGAAGACGAACAAGAAGCCGAAACTACTAAAAATCGCTTGCATGAAGAAGCCGTGCAGCGATGCGGACTATTAAGAAGACTGCTGCCCGATCGAGAACTGTATGCTTGTCAAGGTTACGGTCACAGGGTGTGGTCAGGTGAAATTCCATTCGATGACACTCAAAAAACAGGTATTTCCAAGCCGTATCTTCCAATCTCGTGGCTGATCTCAGTCAATTCAACATTTAGAGGATTGGCGCTACAACCTTTTCGACCTAAAACTTGGCAGGAATATACTCATTCAATTGTAAACCTCAGACAGACTGTACTGCAAGCGATTAAACAACTAGAACAGGGTTTAGAAGTATATTTCCGTCACTCAAAAAACGTTCCGTTAATGGATAAATCAATTAATGCAGAAAGATGGGATTATTGTCGGCAGATACTGCTAAAAAAGCCCCTGCTTCCCCTTGGCGCTCTTGATGAATGGGGTTTTGTTGATGAACTGACCTCGGATTCACCTAGTGAAGGTAGTAAAGAGGCTAAAGAAAATTTACCCGTTGTCAGTAAGCGAACTTTGTTTCTCAAATTATACAAGCCTTTTTTAACTAATTTTGGAACTTACACTAGCACTCTTTATAAATTTTTTAACCAAGCACTTCATGGAATGGCATTAAATCCAGTCTTGGGAAAAGGATTGAAGCCTGAACAGAACAATGAGGCAACCAAAAACCAAATAATTGAAATCGCCAAACAAAAAGGGGTTCAACCTCATGTGATTCGTATATCCAATTTCAACCTAGCTAATACAATCCAAGTTTTGCCCAAGCTCCACAAGAACTTTAGACAGTTGCTCGCTCAATTTATCAATGACAATGAATTGGAGTCTTTGGATGGTCAAGAACAGGTAGTGTATAGGCGTGTATGGAATCTCTGGTATTTATTTACATCTCAACCAGATTTACGCTTAAAGAATCCTGTCCCAGAGTCTGCCAATCGATTTGATAATCTTAAAAGAGGAATTAGAAACAATCTAAAAAAAGAGTTGCGAAATATTTCCTCTGATAAGTTACGGATTCAGATTGTATCTGAAGAGATTCTTTGGAGACAGGAACGCACACTGTGGATAAAAATTGATGGCGAAAATCCTGTAGAAGTATACAACTCCTTGGAAAGGGTACTGACTGCGATCTGGCAGGCATTTTTGGAACTTAAGAACAAAGACTTGCGATACCATGTGATTGACTTAAATTGGCCTCTTGTTGTCATTATGCCCTTAGTCAAAGGCAAGTCTTTGAATGCTACGGCATGGCGCATTTCCCTAAATGTTCTGTTATCAAATGACGAACAGCTTGAATTGAAGTGGTGGAATTTAGCTCCCCATCCTATTCCTCCAGATGCTTTAACTGAATTGAGATTAACAACTTGGGCAGAACCGCGTTTAGAAGTGGCGCATAAGCTAACTGCTTCGGTGTCCAAGTTATCGTTATTTGCAGCCCATCTTCGAGATTTTGCAAGACTTCCCGATTTAGATGAGCAAGGAAAAAAAGAATTTCAACAGTATATTCAGCGTCTAGTTGCTCCTATGAAGGAAGCTTTACAGTTAGTGCGAGATACAGAGGTAGAAATAGGAAATTTTTTCGGGGAATTCTCACCTTCTGACTATGAAAACCGTCCAAATTTAGTGGCTGTAGTGCAAGCTTTACAAGCTTTACACAATCAGGTTTTACCAACTTCCGATTTTCAGGGTCAAGTGTCAATGGGTTTAGAAGGAATCGTTGAATGGGCTAATCGACTAGAAACAGGGAAACAGTATGCTTTTTCCGCGTATTTGTTTTGGGTCTCTGATATTCTAAGCATCGCCCCTTTCTCCAAATAACCAAAAGAGCGATCGCCCTTATTTTCCGAAAGCGCGATCGCACTCTCTTATCAAAAGAGTCAATAAAAACTTCTGGGTTTGTTTAACTACAAGTCTAAACATGATAAGCAGTAATAGCAACAGTTCCATCAGGACTATAAATAGCTTCAATGCGTCTAAAAGTAGAATGAGTCCACCAGACTTTCAGGCGATTTCCCTGAGCCGGAGCCGTACCCATTTTACCGTAGCCTGCTGTCAATAGAAGTAACTCAAATTCCCTAGATGGCAAAGTTTTTACAGTAATTTGAGGGATACCGTCAAGCTTATGCTTATCAAGGGTCATAGCTACC
>NZ_JANMZH010000380.1:0-1421 GCF_031383065.1 Microcoleus sp. OTE_8_concoct_300
TCGCACTTTCGTTGTGGTTTTTATTGTATCTTAATTAGGACTTGCGCCTCGTAAACCCAGTTTCTCGGATAAATGTTGGGTTTGGTTGCCTGGTATCTACGCATCAACCGGGAATCAGCCCAAGAGTGCAAAATAAGTGGGGCGCTAATTATCGGCAATTGCTAACGCACTCGATCGCACTTTTTTATTTTTTTGATAACTTTTTTTTCCTAGTACCTGTCGCCGTTGGCCTGCAACCTGGCCGGGCCGGTAAATCCAGCAGCGACAAATTTGGGGCCGACTCAAGCTGAGGGCGATCGTCCAATGGACGCTGCTTTATCATAGTTTTAATTATCGAGCCACGTAAAATATTTAAACCTCAACTAAAAAAGGGCGGTGGCTACCCATAGCCACCGCCCTCAAGATAGTATTGCGCTATCTAAATCTGTGCTTACGCAGGAAGCAAGACTGAATCAATAACGTGGATGACGCCATTATCAGCAACAACATCGGCTGCTGTAACAGTAGCATCATTGATTTTTACGCCATTGGAAGCATCAATTTTCACTTCTGAACCTTCAACTGTCTTGGCAGATGTCAGCTTTACCACATCAGCAGCCATAACTTTGCCGGAAACGACATGATAAGTCAGGATTTTTGTCAGCTGAGGAATGTCATTAAACAGTGCTTCTACAGTACCTGCGGGAAGCTTAGCAAAAGCATCGTCAGTAGGCGCGAAAACTGTGAAGGGGCCAGGACCTTTGAGAGTATCTACTAAACCAGCCGCTTGGACGGCAGCAACTAAGCTAGTAAAAGAGCCTGCCGAAACGGCGGTATCAACGATGTCAGCCAAGAGAGTCACCTAGTTTTTGTAATGTATAAATCACTATAACGCTAAAAAGTTAATTTAGCTACATTAATTTTTTCTCGGGTTCTGTCTGGTTTTCTGAATATTAAGATAGCAATTTTTTTTATTTAACTCATTTCATAAAATACCTATCTAAAGGTAGATAAAATTCTTTTGAGTTTACTGTATTTTAATTTAGCCATGTAATCCTAAATACATTGCTAAGAGGAGGGCCCCTGCGCGGTGTTGAAAGCGCGGTGTTGAAAGTAAATGCAGGGGCGATCGCCCCGATCCCTCGCCCGTCCTACGACATTTTGATTGACAAGCGAATTTCAAAGGTGGTACAAGCCCCCGGATTTATCCGTGGAATCAATCTAAAATCTAAAATCTAAAATCGATTGACTTGGCAAAACATTCAACATCCAGCACAGTCCTAAGGCGGCGTAAAAGCCCGCCACCCCGACTCATGGCAACAGTTTCAAAAATACCGATCTAAACTGTTAACAACCATTAACTAGCGCAAGGGTGACATGAGATATAAACTACTAGGTCACAGCGGACTTCGCGTTTCCGAAATCTGCCTCGGAACCATGAC
>NZ_JANMZH010000395.1:0-1670 GCF_031383065.1 Microcoleus sp. OTE_8_concoct_300
ATTGCGCCGCCATAAACTCCACCACATCCGAGGCGTCGGCAAATGTAACTTGAGCAATATCGCACCGCCACCTCCCTTTACTTCCCCCCTTACTCAGGGGGGACACAGGGGGGTCAAAGATAATTTGACCATCTTCATACAAAGCCTTGAGGAATTGAGTAGAGAAAAAGGGATTACCTTTGGTTTTTTGATAAACCAATTCTGTCAAGGGTTGAGAAGAGGATAAATCGCAAATCAGCGTATCTGCTACCAACTGCTTGAGATCTGTTAAACTCAAAGGTTGCAGGGTAATAGTATTCACCACTGCCCCAGACTTGATAATTTCATCCACCGTCAACATAAACGGATGAGTAGGTGACACCTCATTATCCCGATAAGCACCTAACACTAACAGATGCCCTCTATCCTGCATTAACAGTTGTAGCAACTTTAGGGATGCCGAATCCGCCCACTGCAAATCATCCAAAAACATCACTAAGGGATGTGAGGCAGTAGTAAATACTTGCACAAACTTTTCCATCAGCAAATTAAAGCGATTTTGGGCGGCAGTCCCCGACAGTTCTAGTGCAGGAGGTTGAGAACCAATAATGCGTTCTAATTCAGGAATCACCTCAATCAGCACTTGCCCACTATCGCCTACTGCTGCCAGAATCCTGGTTTTCCATGTTTGTAATTGAGCGTCACTTTCTGATAATAATTGCCCCATCAATTCCCGAAATGCTTGCACAAAGGCACTGAAAGGAATATTGCGCTGGAATTGGTCGTATTTGCCTTTTATAAAATAGCCACGCTGACGGGCTATTGGCTTGTGGACTTCGTTGACTACTGCGGTTTTACCAATCCCTGAAAAGCCAGCCACCAGCATCATTTCGGCGCTACCTGTACTGACTCGCTCAAAGGCTGCTAATAGATTATCAACTGCACTTCCCCGGCCGTATAACTTTTCGGGAATCAGGAAACTGTCTGTAATATCCCGCGTTCCCAAGTCAAATTCTTCTATGCTATCGGTTTCTTGTAATTGAACCTGACACTTATCTAAATCGTGTTTTAGCCCCCCGGCTGTTTGATAGCGGTTTTCGGCATTCTTCGCCATCAATTTACTGACTATTTGAGATACAATTAGGGGAATTTTTGGCTCGATTTGGTGCGCTGGAATCGGCTGTCTGGCAATGTGGCAGTGAACCAACTCTAAGGCATCTTCGGTCTCAAAAGGCAGTTTTCCTGTCAGCAATTCGTAGAAGGTGACGCCGAGGGAGTAAAAGTCACTGCGGTAATCGAGAGCGCGATTCATCCTGCCAGTTTGTTCCGGCGAGATGTAAGCGAGGGTGCCTTCTAAAACGTTGGGGTTTTTCAGGCTCGGCGTTTCTCGCGTTAGCTGACTAGAAATGCCAAAGTCAATAATTTTTAATTGTTTCGTTTGGGGGTTGTAAACAATATTAGAAGGGTTAATATCTTTGTGGATGATGTTTGCCCTGTGAATTTGTCCTAAAATTTCAGTGGTGGCGATCGCAATTTGCAAAAATTCCTCCAGAGTAAAGGAGCGCTGCTGCATCCAAATAGTCAAGGATTCGCCGCCAAAGTCCTCGACAAACATCACGAGGCTGTTTTGGTATTTTTGCAAGTCATAAACCTGTACGACTCCCGGCTCTTTTAGCTCTTGGGTGATGCGG
>NZ_JANMZH010000454.1:0-1576 GCF_031383065.1 Microcoleus sp. OTE_8_concoct_300
AATCAAAACTGGACTGATTCAATTACTAAAGGATGGGCAGCCTGCCGCAGGTGGGTTCTCAATAACCTTGTGGGGTATAGCGATCGCACTGTTAATGTTTATAGGTGTAATGCTGGCAATCCGCAGTTTGCTTTACTTACCGCAATGGAGACAGGCGATTCGTAGAATTTCATGGTGGCGGGTCTGGTTAGGGATTGGCTGCACATTCTTGCCAGCGTTTTTCCTACTTGTATTACCTTGGCTATTCGCATTGGTGTCCGATCGATTCTTTGGATATGTAGTTCTGTTTCGATCTATGCTCGATCTCATGCTTTGGCTGAGTGTGTGTGCGGTTTTGGGCGTAGTAAATGGAATTGCACGTTTGATACTTCTGGCGCGTTCCAATGGCTGAGAGTATTAGAAAAGCCAAAGTATCTATTCAATCTCACGTCAATTTCACAATCCAAAATAAATTATTTTATCCCTCTTCTGTCACTCTCCGGATTAAAGAAGTAAGAAATAAGCCCAGATTAAGCAGAAGAATAAAAGGGTGGGAATTGATTCAGTGCATCAATTAAATGCTTAAACAAAAGCAATAAATTAGAATTAGGGGATATTTCCCGACCCGGATAAATCAACCCAAATACAAGGATGGGTTGGATAAATAAACTAAAATTATTCAACGTATTATTCCATCCACTTTGGTGATTCTATTCTTGATGAGGCGATAAATTAGCCTAAGTATTATTGGGATTATATTGAGTTATATCGCATAGATTTAAGGAGAAAAAAGCTGGGGAATTTAAACTAATCGTTGTGTAAACACAAAAAATAATTGACCACCACTTTTCAATATCCTGTTTTGAGAGGTTGCTTTTTCAAGACTGGCATCTTCAGAAGCAAGACTAAAATTAGCTAGACCTCCTTTTAGATGTTCGTCGGCACCAAGAGAACTTGTCGAAGCTACTTGACCCCCATTCAAAGTAAGTGCTTCTGTTTCCGAAAGCATTTCTGTCGGTGTTGATGCCACTTCCTTAGGAGCCACCAGCGCCAGCATACCCTCGTAATAAAAAATACTTGCTTTTAGTTGTACAGCTTTCGCACGTACATCAGCAAGTTCTGACTTCTGCTGGTCAAAATTTGCTGTTTGAGCCGTTAGACGTGCTGTTCGCGCGCAACATCCTGTGCTATAGCTCCTAAAACTCTCTCTGCTTCTGAGAAGATAAAACAACAAAACAAATTAGGGAAGCAAAACATAGAAAAAAATGCAAAACTCAACCTATAGCCTTTCTCGGTAACATGAGGTGCTCAATTGGCATCGGGCATCGGGCATCGGGCATCGGCCAAATAGGGCATCGGGCATCGGGCATCGGCTTATGACTGGCCCCCCATACCTCACCACGCTTGAGAACCGCTATATCTCTAAATGACATAAAATACTGCTGCTAAGGAATGAGGGTAGTAATAAATATGTAGTGATTAGATATTTATTGGCTCAAGACATAGTTGTAATGATGGATAAAATACCAAATAGCACCAATATGGTTTTCTAACTTTTTAGAAAATGAAAGAGTTTTTCTTACGATCCGAGAAACAC